>CAYQFM010000020.1:10485-11252 GCA_964416735.1 uncultured Iamiaceae bacterium
CGTTGCCGCGCCCAAGAAACCCAGCTCCTCCCCCACAACGGTGAAGATGAAGTCGGTCTGCTGTTCAGGCACAAAGCGCAACTGGGTCTGGTGGCCGTTGAACAGGCCCTGACCCGTAATGGAGCCGTTTGCGATAGCGATCTGGCTCTGGTCGACGTTGTAGGTGGTTCCTTGCGCGTCGCGACCAGGATTGATGAACGCCGTGAGCCGGTCTTTCTGATACTGCTTGAGCACACTCGAATTGAGCACGCCGACTACGCCGATGATGCCAACGAGTGTCAGCACCACGATGTAGCGGACCCGCAATCCCCCCACGAGCAGCATCCCGAGCAGGATGGCCACCATGATCATCACCATGCCCAAGTCGGGCTGCAGCATGATGAGCGCCATGGGGAAACCCGCCACCGCGAACAACACCGCCAAGCGGCGAAGGTCGATATCGCCCGCGTACTCGACGAGCAATGCGGCAATGGAGATGATGAGAGCAAGCTTTGCGAACTCGGCGGGTTGGATCTGGAAGGGTCCGAAACCGAACCAGGCTTGGGCACCCTTCGAACGCTGACCCAGCGGAGACACCACGGCCATCAGCGTGAGGATCGAAGCGCCGTAGATGAACCACACCCAACCGAGGAAGCGTCGGTAGTCGATAAGGGTGAGCGCCACCATCCCCCCCATTCCCACCAGTGAGAAGACGAGGTGGCGGAACAGGTATGAGGTGTCAGAGCCGTTGCCCCTGGTGGCGCTAAAGACCATCAGCACACCGACTC
>CAYQFM010000020.1:11262-18348 GCA_964416735.1 uncultured Iamiaceae bacterium
TCCCGCAAGGGCCACGCAACATACGACCAGCACGACGTCCACGTGGCGCAACGGAGCAGTTGCGTCGCGACGCGCTGTGTGGGCGAGCATCAATCCACCCCGGCACCGGTGAGGGTCTCACCGGGGAGTGTCTGGGTCTGGCCTGTTATGGCCTCGTAGACACGACGGACTACCGGAACAGCAGCATCGGAACCGAAGCCGGACTCCTCCAGAACCGCCACCACCGAATACAGGGCATTGCCCGATGGAGCAAAGGAGGCGAACAGAGAGGTGTCGGCCTTGCCGTTGACCTGTGCGGTACCGGTCTTTCCAGCCACCTGGAAGCCGGTCATGTCGAACCCTTGGAACGGCAGGTAAGCGGTTCCTTCCCTACTGGTGATCACCCCGGTCAGGCCGTCGAGAACCGGTTGGACCGTGGACGCCGGTAGCTCCACGGATCCGGTGACCTCTGGTTCGACCCCGGTGGTTATGCGCGGGCGGTAGACCGTGCCACCATTGGCGATGGTCGCGTAGACACTGGCCAACTGCAGCGGCGTCACCAGCACGTCACCCTGACCGATGGCCACATTGACGTTGTCGCCGCTGTACCACTTACCCTCGGGAAATGCCTCTGGGTTCTCTTCGTGGCGCTTCGCCTTCACGTCCGGGTCGGGCACCAGGCCAGCCGCCTCTCCGGGCAGGTCGATGCCGGTGATGGCACCGAGTCCAAATGCCCTTGCGGTCTGTTGCATCCCGTCACCGTATGTGTCCCGCCAGAACTTGTCACCGAGCCAGTAGTAGTAGACGTCACTTGAAACCGTGAGCGAACGCCGGACATCGACGGCACCGTAAGGCCTCTTGCCTGCGTTGTAGACCCTGAGAGTTCCAACGTCGTAGTAGCCGGGGTCCAGATAACTCGAGTACTCCGTGATCATCCCTGCGTCGAGAGCAGCAATAGCGGTGATCGGCTTGAAGGTGGACCCGGGTGCATACAACCCCTGGATGGTCCGGTTGGTGAGTGGGTCCGCATCGGAACCAGCCACAAGTTCCTGGTACCGCTCGGTGCTGATGCCGTTGACGAACTCCTCGGGGTTGTAGCTGGGATACGACGCCATGGCGATGACATCACCGTTGCGCGGGTCCATCACAACGACAGATCCGGCCGGGGCCTTCATCAGGGCACCATCACGCTGGAACCGGCCCCGCAACGACTCGAGTTGTTCTGCCAGGGCTTTCTCAGCCGCCATCTGCACATCTATATCGATGGTGAGTTGGATGTCGTAGCCCTGCTGGGGTGGGAAGTACTCGGTAGTACGGACCGGTCGGTTCTGCGAGTCGATCTCGATCGTGCGCACTCCCCTGACCCCGCGCAACTGTTCCTCAAACGATTTCTCGATACCGCTCTTACCTATGTCGGAGTCGGGTTCGTAACCGTCACGGGCCGCATACTCCTCTTCGGAGATCCGCCCGACGTAGCCCAGCACGTTGCCGGCAAAGGCTCCGTACGGGTATGTCCGTACGGTCTCTCGGCGAACCTCCACCGACGGAAACTCGTCCGAACGTTCCGCCAGATAGAGAAACAGCTCTTCGGGAACGTCCACCGCTACGGGAATTGCCTGTAGCGGGTTGAACTGCCGGTCGGCGAGATGGCGCTCGATACTCGAAACCTTCGTGGGGACACCCGACTGGGTGAGCACGTGGGCAAGTCTCGACAGCAACTCACCACGATCATCGACCGACTGCAGGTCGTGCGGGTTGATGGCGACGACCAACGACGTCCTGTTGTCAACGAGAACACGGCCCTTGGCATCGAGTATGCGACCTCGCGGGGCTTTCTCGGTGACCTCGCGCACGCGGTTTGCCTGGGCCTGCACCTCGAACTGCGGCGAAGCCATGACCTGCAGATACCAGAGGCGCGCGAACAGCGCTCCGAACAGGGAGAGCGCGACGATTCCGAGAATCGAGATCCGAAGGCGGGGGGACGCGGTTTCCATCAGTGAACCGTTTCCATCAGTACAGCGCCGGCCGGACGTCCGGGGCGTTCCACGCCCAGCGCATGAATCTGCATGCCGGGCGGATGGCAACCGCATTGAACAGAGATACCACGAGGACTATCGCCAACACCCTGTGAGGGGATGGAACCGGTTGGCCCAAGACGGCGCCCGTAACCATGAACAGCCCTTCGGCAATAGCGCTGGCGACCGCGGCGATGAACATGGGAACCCACCATCCAGCGTGGATGACCGCCTGTTGGATCCTCGCCGCCAGATAAGCGGTGACCAGATACGTCAGAGCAGACAGACCCAGCGGGGTCTCCACGAACAGGTCGAACGTGAGGCCCGCAAAGAACCCGACGATGGCTCCACGCTCAGGCCCGATTGTCATTCCAGCCGCAATGGCCATCAGCAAGAGGACGTCGAAGGCAACCCCCGCGACATGAATCTGCGAGAAGACGCCACGCTGGAGGATGGCAACCGAGAACAGCATCACGGCAATGCGCGCGCCAAGTCTCACTGTCCGGGTCTCACTGTTCGGGTCTCACTGTTCGAGTCTCACTGTTCGGGTCTCACTGTTGAGGCTTCCAAATCACGACGCTCACGTAGTTCAGGTCACTCAGGGTCGCGAACATCTGAACGTCCAGATCCCTATAGGTCCCGCCACTCGGCTCACCGACCGACGTGACCGTTCCGATCGGGATGCCCTGCGGGAAATAGCTTCCCTCCACCCCGCTCGTCACGAGGATCTGACCCGGTTGGACGTCACGCTTGGCATCGACCTCAGCGCGCAGACGGGTCCCTTCACCCGTGCCGCTCACGATGCCCAGGATGTTCGTGCCGGCGATGGAGAACCCGACCTTGGATTTCCCGTCGCTCAACAACTGGACGACGGACCGGTTGCCGCTGACACGTACCACCCTGCCAATCATCCCCCTCCCGGTAATCACCGGCATTCCGACTTCAATGCCCGCGTCGGACCCCTTGTCGACCTCGATCGTTTCCGCGTAGTTCGATACGGCACCCGAGACAACCGTCGCCCTCACGGTTGGAATATCGCCCACGAAAGGGATGTCAGCCTGTTCGAGGAGCTGTTGGAGCGACTGACGAGCAACCTGGTCGGCTGTGACCATTCCCGAGAGTTCATCCACCTCGGCGCGTAGTCGTTCGTTCTCTGCAATCAGTTCATCGTGATGGAACGTCGAGTTCCATGCATCACCAACGGGCGAGAACATCTTCGAGGCCAAGTCACCCACCGGCGAGAAAAGTGACAGAACCGACGATCTGGCGCTCTCCAGCGGGCCGAAACCCCTGAAGTCGAGTGTGAGCAGGGTCAACGAGGTCAGCACGAGCAACACCAGGGTGAACCTGGAACGTCGGGAATGCCGTGACATTGCCACGGGCGCAGACCCCGGTTATCCGCTGATGTTCGCCGAGAAGAGCACACCCTTCAGGGCGTCAAACTCCTCGAGCGATTGACCTGATCCGATCACCACAGAATAGAGCGGGTTGGGAGCCACGACTATCGGCATGCCGGTCTCGTGTTCCAGTCGGGCGTCCAGGCCGTTGAGCATCGCTCCGCCGCCCGAGAGGACGATCCCGGTTTCCATGATGTCTGCGGCCAATTCCGGAGGGGTCTTGTCGAGTGTCACCTTCACAGAATCCACAATGGCGGATACAGGCTCGGCAAGGGCTTCACGGATCTCGTCGGTGGACGTGACGACGGTCTTCGGCAAGCCCGTGACCAGATCGCGACCACGAAGTTCGGCATGCAGTTCCTCTTCGAGGGGCCATGCGGAGCCGAGCGCTATCTTCACCTCTTCGGCGGTGCGATAGCCGAGAGCAAGCGAGTATTCCTTCTTGATGAAGCTCACGATGGCGTTGTCGAGCGCGTCGCCACCCACACGAATGGACTGACTGGTGACGATGCCGCCCAAGGAGATGACCGCCACTTCGGTAGTGCCACCGCCGATGTCAACGATCATGTTTCCCGTCGGTTCCTGCACAGGAAGTCCCGACCCGATGGCGGCGGCCATGGTCTCTTCGATGATGTAAGCCGGTTTGCGGGCACCGGCGAACTCGGCAGCTTCCTGCACGGCACGCTGCTCAACAGGCGTGACACCCGACGGCACACAGATGACCATGCGAGGTTTGGACCACTTCGAGCGGTGGACCTTCTGTATGAAATACCGCAGCATCTTCTCGCAGTAATCGAAATCCGCGATGACGCCATCCTTGAGAGGGCGTATGGCCTCGATGTGCGCCGGTGTACGACCGATCATCCGCTTGGCTTCCATGCCCACGGCAACCGGCTGACCGTCTTTGGTGTTCACAGCAACGACGGACGGCTCATCGAGGACGATGCCGACGCCACGCACATAGATCAACGTGTTGGCCGTTCCGAGATCGACGGCCATGTCGCGTCCCATGATCCCGGTCAACGACGAGAGAACTTCTGAGGCCATCGGTCTTCTCCGTCCTGACGACTGAATCATTCTAACGACTCGTAACCTGATCGTAAAGATTGAATCTGTATTCAGACTTCCGCATCAAACGATCTCTGCTTCGAGTCTTACGCTTCGAGTCCAGGGAACCAGATTCCGATCTCTCTCGCTGCTGACTCGGCGGAATCTGAACCATGCACAAGATTCTCGGTGAAGAGAATACCCAGGTCGCCACGGATCGTGCCGGGAGCGGCCTCACGCGGGTTGGTGGCGCCCATCATTGTGCGCACCACTTTCCATGTGTCCTCAGGGCCCTCGACAACCAAGACCACGGCGGGCGACCGGGTAATGAACTCGATGAGTTCGCCGTAAAAAGGCTTTTCCGCATGCTCCTCGTAGTGGACTGCGGCCACGGCCTCCTCGACCTGGCGCAGTTCGAGGGCGACGATGGTCAGACCCCTGCGCTCGAAACGGCTGACGATCTCACCGACCAGACCACGTTCGACGGCATCGGGTTTACATATGACAAGAGTGCGATCCATAGGTGCGAAAATCTAACCGACACCGAGAGCTTGTCGTGCAGCACCGACGACATAGAGCGAACCTGTGACCAGTATCACGTCACTGTCCGCCGCAACCGAAGCCGCTCGATCGACCGCCGTGGACACGTCGGCGACGACCTCTACGGGGACGCCGAAAGCTCGCGCGGCGGTTGCGGTCTCTTGCGCCGGCAATGCTCTTGGCGATGGTGGTGTGCATGCAATGACGAGCGACGCGGTCCGTGCGTCGAGCGCTTCAAGCATCACTTCGGGGTCACGACCGTCGAGCAGGCCCACCACGAGAATCACGCCTGTCCCCGAACCGAAGGTCTCCTCCATGGTCATAGCCGCACTGGCCGCGCCCGGCGGATTGTGGGCGCCGTCAAGAACGATGAGCGGTTCGTGACCGACGATCTCGAAGCGCCCTGGCAGCCTCAACTCTGCCAACGCTGCGACCACCAGATCACGCTCCAGCGGTCGACCGAAGAAGCCTTCTGTGGCCGCAATCGCCGTAGCGAGGTTTTGGGCTTGATGGTGTCCATAAACCGGCATGTAGATGTCTTCCAAAACCCCACCCGGAGTCTTCACATCCACCAGTCGGCCACCCACCGCCGGATTATCCCCCACCAGGTCAAATTCCTCCGGCGAGGCCCAGACTCCGATGGCTCCCACCGAACCAACCTCATAATCGACAATTGAGCGAACCGTCGGGTCGTCGTCACCCAGGACGACCAGGGAACCTTGTTTGATGATGCCGACCTTCTCCCCGGCTATCGCAGCTCTCCAGTCACCAACGCCGTCGGTGTGATCCATGCCGATGTTCGTAATGGCCGCCACGTCAGCATCGACGACGTTGGTTGCATCGAACCTACCCAGCAGGCCCACCTCGACCACCGCAACGTCGATCGCACGCTCGGCAAACCACGAAAGCGCCGCCGCCGTGACGATCTCGAAGTACGACGGCTCCACGCCGGCTAACGGTTCGAGGCGGGCAATGTCGGTGATAGCGGCCGCAAGGTCCAAGTCGCTCACCGGATCCAGATTCAGCGACATCCGTTCATTGAGTCGTGTCAGGTGTGGACTCGAATACGTCCCCACAGACAAGCCGCTCTCGGCCAACAGGGCGCTGACCATTCTGGCAACGGATCCCTTGCCGTTTGTCCCCGTTACGTGAATGACCTTGTAGGCGCGATTCGGATGAGCGAGGACGTCCATGAGCCTGGACATGACGTCCAGCGAAAGACCCTCGATCCGGCCCGCTCTTGCTTCGAGATTGGTATGCGCTTCGAGATACCGCAGCGCCGCTGGGAGATCCAAGCTACGAAGCTGCACGCCGGGGGCGCGTTCGAGTCTTGATTTCGCTACGCGGAACAAGCGTGGGATTCACCTTGTCGTTCACGGCGGCGGAATCTATGACCACTTTGCCAATATCGTCGCGACTTGGCAGGTCGTACATGACGTCAAGAAGCACCTCTTCGAGAATCGCGCGCAGACCACGTGCTCCGGTTCCTCGCAGAAGGGCAAGTTCCGCCACCGCTTCGAGGGCATCGTCGGTGAACTCGAGTTCGACATCTTCGAACTCGAAGAACTTCTGGTACTGCTTGACGAGCGCATTGCGGGGCTCGACGAGAATCTCGACCAGCGCGTCGCGGTCGAGATTGTCGACCGCCCCAACAACTGGAAGTCGGCCGATGAACTCGGGAATAAGGCCGAACTTGAGCAGGTCCTCGGGAAGCACCGAGCCGTAAAGGGCACCCAGGTCCTTCTCGTCGACACGGCGGATATCCGCCGAGAAACCGACACCCTTCTTACCGATACGGCTCTCGATGATCTTGTCGATACCGGCGAACGCGCCACCGCAGATGAACAGGATGTTCGTCGTGTCGATCTGGATGAACTCCTGATGGGGGTGCTTGCGACCACCCTGGGGAGGCACCGCGGCGGTAGTGCCCTCGAGGATCTTCAAAAGAGCCTGTTGAACGCCCTCGCCCGACACGTCCCTGGTGATCGACGGGTTCTCGCTCTTGCGCGCCACCTTGTCGATCTCGTCGATGTAGATGATCCCCGTCTCGGCCCGCTTCACGTCGTAGTCCGCCGCCTGGATGAGCTTGAGCAGGATGTTCTCGACGT
>CAYQFM010000020.1:18358-18662 GCA_964416735.1 uncultured Iamiaceae bacterium
AAACGTCAGCCCCTCCAGTGTTGCCACGCTTAGCGATCTTATCAATTTCGTCGATGTAAACGATACCACGTTGAGCTTTCTCAACGTTGTTCTCCGCGTTTTGGAGCAAATTCAGAAGAATGTTCTCGACGTCTTCACCCACGTAACCCGCTTCGGTGAGTGCTGTTGCGTCGGCAATTGCAAACGGCACGTTGAGCATCCTGGCGAGCGTCTGAGCCAGAAGCGTCTTTCCGCAACCGGTGGGGCCGATGAGCAAGATGTTCGACTTGGCCAACTCGACATCGGAGTCGCGGGTGGCTTCGAG
>CAYQFM010000021.1:0-4081 GCA_964416735.1 uncultured Iamiaceae bacterium
CCGAGGTTTCATTGTCGTTCAGTCCGGCGCTGGGTTCGTCGAGCAACAGGATCCTCGGCTCACTCACCAGCGCACGCGCAATGTCTACGAGACGACACTGCCCGTATGTGAGCAGCGCCGCCGGCATTGCCGCCGCATCACCCAGTCCGACCAACTCGAGAGCGTCCTTGGCCCGGCCCCAACGGCGATGCTCACTGTTCCACATCATCGTGCGCCCGAGGGTTGCCGCGAAGAGGCCACGCCCGCGATGGTCGGCTGACCCGACCAGCACGTTCTCCAAGGTCGAGAGCGCAAGGTATGTCTGAGGCGCCTGGAACACCCTGCCGATACCGGCACGCACAGCAGCACGCGGGCTACCCAGCCGCACCTGGTGCTTGAGCACCTCGAGGCGACCCTTCGCCGCGGTCACGCCGCACAAGGCATTCAAGAAGGTGGTCTTGCCGCTGCCGTTCGGGCCGATCAGGCCGACGATCTCGTCATCGCCGACATCGAGCGATACGCCATCGACCGCTCTGACAGCACCGAAGTGGACGGTGATCCCCTCAGCCCGCAGCATGACTCGTCCTCCGAGTGCCCACACGGCGACGCGCCTGGCCGACCTTGAACCGGACCTTCTGGAACCCACCGACGATGCCGTCGGGCATTGCAATGATGGTGACCACCAGGATCAACCCATACACCACGGTCGAATACTTCGACAGCCCTGACAGCAGTTCGGGTATTGCCACATAGAACCCGGCGCCGACCACGGGACCCCAAATCGAACCGGCCCCGCCGAGCAACAGGATCAGGAAGATCCCGATCGCCAGGTCGATACCAAAGCTGTAGTGGCTCGTCGTGCCAGTCCAAGGGCCCATGAGCGCTCCCGCCAGACCGCCCATTGTCGAACCCAATACGAACAGCACGAGTTGGGTTCGATCCGTGGCCACACCCGCAACCGATGCAACGAGCTTGTTGTCTCGCACCGCAACCGCATCACGGCGCAGCGGCGAGCGTTCGATCATGATGGCCACCAACAGGACCAGCGCAAGTGCTCCCAGGAAGACCCAGAAGACCTCGCCCTCCTTCATGAACTTCTGGCCGAAAATCCGGATGGGTGGGATCCGCGTGACAGTCCCGTTCCGTCCGGTGAACCAGGTCGCCTTGGTGAAGAAGACCCTCCCCATCTCGGCCACAGCAATGGTGGCGATGGCGAAATAGAAATCCTTTGCACGTCGAACGAGCAGACCGATGACCGTGGCCACCGCAGCACTCAGCAACATGCCGAGGGCGACCTGGACAAAGAACCCGGCTTCCATCGATGACTTGGCCGCCCAGGCGCCCATGTAACCACCGAGGGCCATCATGAAGGTCTGGCAGAAAGCAAATCTCCCCGCCAGGCCGAAAACCCAGTAGAAACCGATTCCTACAATGCTGTAGACGAGCCAGAGATTGATCTGATATCTGCTCGACTCGGCATTGCTCATCAGCGGCATCACCAAAGCGGTGGCAGCCACGAAGACCGCGAGTGTCAGAAACTGGTGATTGCGGTACGGAGCCGGGCGAAGGCTCTTGGTCGCCAACTTCACCGTCAGACGTTCATCGAGCCACCGCACGAACCTCGTTGCCGGATCGAGTGTTGCCGGTTCGAGTGTTTCCGGGCGGATGCGAGCATCAACCGGATCATCGTGTTCGTGTTCGTGATCGTGATCGTGATCGTGATCGACAATGGAATCGGATCGGTCGCTCACAGCCGACTCCGCTTCATCGCAATGAGGCCTTCCGGTCGGACGACGATCACCGCAAACATCAAGAGATACGGCACCACGTCGGAATACTCGGGCCACAGGTATCCACCGATGAGTTGCTTGACCAAGCCGATCACCAGCGCTCCGATGACAACTCCGGTGAAGCTTCCAAACCCGCCGATCACCGCCACGGCAAACGCAGCCACCATGAAGCTGAATCCGAAACTCAGGTCGACGGCACTCAACGGCGCTACCAGGATTCCGGACAGGCCCGCCAGAACAGCGGACAGTGCAAACGCGGCCATTGCCACATACGTACCTCGTACACCCATGAGTGCAGCCGTCTCAGGATCCGCCGCCAACGCCCTCAGTTGACGCCCGAACGAGGTTCGCTGGAACAGAAGGATGAGCGCCGTGATGCAGATGGTCGCCACCACCACGATCAGGATGCGCTGCTGTGAGATTGCTGCGCCGAAAATGGTCACGGTCTTGTTCCCGACGGGGCTGGGCACCACCTTTGGCGTCGACCCCTGCCACAGCGCAAGCAAACCTCGTATCACGATGGCAACGGCGAGCGTCGCTATAACCACGACAATCACGGGCTTGTCCTGCAGTGGTCCACGCACGGCGCGCTCCATGACAACACCCAAGACCGCCATGAGAACCAACGCCAGGATGTAGGCGATGATCACCGGCAGGTCGAGATCTTCCACTCCCCAGATGGCCAGGTATGCCCCGAGGGTCATCAGATCGCCGTGGGCGAAATTGATGATTCCTGTCGCCTTGTACAGCACGATGAATCCAAGCGCCACCAGCGCGAGGATCGCCCCGTAGGCAAGGCCGCTCGCTGTCAGGGTGACGAACTTCTCCATCAAACCTCCAGTCGGTCTGACCAGTGGTCACGACCGACACGGAACTCGTTACCTGGTCCGTACCAGTTTGGACCATAAACACAACTGTCCCCGGGCACCCATTGGGTACCCGGGGACAGGAGGCCAAACTGAATCAGGGCTTGTCAAGCAGCGGAATCTCGAATGTCTCGACGATCTTGCCCGGAGGTGAGTCAGGTCCGTATGAAACGATCACACCGTCACGGCGCAGGAAGTGTGAGCCATCAGCCTCGTACTTCTTGCCGCAGACGATGTTGTCCGTGACCGTGATGTCCTTGAGTGCATCGTTGACTGCAACCGGGTCGTTGCTTCCGGCCTTCTCGATGGCAGCCTTGGCGATGTACACGAGGTCGTAGGTGTAGCCGGCGAAGTACGACGGCGGGCCCAGATCCGGGAAGCGCTTCTGGTACTCCTCAGAGAATGTCTTGGCGGCGGCGTCCTCGGAAGCTCCGAAGTTGCATGCCTCCACACCGTAGAAGTCCTTCAGCGCGTCACCCTTGGCCATCTGGAAGTTGACCACGAACGGAGACGATCCGAACGAGACGGTCGGAATGGCAAGCCCGTTCTGCTGGAACTGATTGAGCTGAACAGCCAGCGGATTCGGGTAGGCCACGTTCAGCACGCCGTCGGCACCGGAGGCCTTGACCGCCTGCACCTCTTTGGTGAGGTCGGTTGCCGTCGGCTCAAACTGCTGAACCGTCACGGCCTCACGGTCGCTGCGCTTCAGGGATTCCTTGGCAAAGGCAATGGCCTCGGTTCCGTAATCGACGTTGTCACCCATGAGGCCGATCTTCTCAAGCTTGAGATCGTCGGTCATGTAGCCGATCGCAGCGTCGGCAACGGCACCCTCGTAGTCCATCATCCAGGTGAACTCGCTGCCACCGTCGTTTCCGAACCGGAGGTCATCACCACCGATGGTCGGCGACAGGACCGGAACCTGGCCCTTTTCGATGTTGGGTGCAGCTCCTGCGAGCACCGTCGGGGAGATGAGGCCGATCATGACTGTCGGCTTCTCGTCCAGACCCTTGGTGAACGAAGCATTTGCATCGGTCGGGTTGATGACGGAGGTGGGAATCCGCTTGACCTCAATCTGAGCACCGTTGATGCCGCCTGCCTCGTTGATCTCGGCAATCGCCATCTCTGCGCCGTTCACATAGTCGGGAACAGCAACCTCGCTCTCACCGGCCTGCTCCATGAGCAGCACGATCTTGACCGGACCGCCCGCACCTTCTCCCGCTGGTTTGGTCGTCTCGGTTTTCGAATCGGCTTTCTCATCGCTCGAATCCGAGCTACAAGCGCCTACAACCATCGACGTCGATAGAAGCAATGCCAGCGGAGCCAGCATCACCCTTCCTTTTCGCATCTCCAGTCCTCCCTTACCCTGCTGTTTGTCATCGAGCACCGCCATTGTCGGCGTGACGCATGGCGCGCCGCTCGTCCTCTTCAACTGAAACCCTAATGGGC
>CAYQFM010000021.1:4181-5308 GCA_964416735.1 uncultured Iamiaceae bacterium
AAGAATCAACCAAGCTGGTCGCGTCAACCACCACGTGGTCGTCGGGTTTGCCAAGAACGTGATGCCGAGTGCCTCCGCACCCACAACCGCTGCGACCACAGCGATCATGTGAAACAGGTAGGCGGGCAAGGCGTAGACACCTGCCTTGTCGAGGAGTTCGCCAGCGTCCGGCGACGAAACCCATCGGTCTAGCTTCGGGCGGAAGATCAACACCAGGCCGCATTGGAACATTGCGAGCATCAGGATCGGGGTCGTCGTGGGCAACAGATTGGACAACGTGTCGGTGGTGGTCGACACCATCGACCGGGGATAGACACCGATATTGGTCGAAACAACGAGCCCGACAAATCCGACGATGGCGAGAGTATGTCCTGCTGAACGTGTTGCTGCGTTTCCGCCCCGTACCGCTGCCCTGTAGACCCAGCCGAGTTGATAGGCAGCCAACCAGACTCCGGCCGTAGAGACGACTTGAGCAACAGTCACCGGATACGAAGTACTTCGGAACCGGATCAGATCCGACAGAATGACAACAGAAGCCAGCGCCGCCGTAGTGGTCACACCGAACCGTTCCCACGCCCTGTCCAACCACGGCGTGGCCGGTGCGTATGCGACAAGCAGCCCGAGGGTCCAAAGCGGGACGAGTATCACCATGTGGTCCGACATGAATTCTGTGTGGAACACAACTCGAGCAACCAGATCGATTGCTCCACAAATCCCCAGCAGAACCACCACCGGCACCAGGAACCTGGCAACACGGCGTCGGGAGAATCCCCATGCGGTTCCGCCGCGATCACGGTGTCGTTGCCAGGCGCTTGCATTCACCGCACCGGAAACCACAAAGAACAGTGGCATGACCTGGAGAGCCCATGTGAGCATCCACAGCCCGCGGTAATTGCCAATCATGTTGGGCATCGACAGCTCCCCACCGGGCATCCGGTAGAAGAGGGAGAGGGTCGAATGCCATACGACGACCACCCCCAGGGCACCAACACGCAACAGGTCTGCGACTCCGTCGCGTGCGTGTTCGGATGCTGCATGCTCTGTCGTCGATTTGGCTATGTCGGTTTCGGTCATGTCGGTTTCGGTCATGTCGGTTTCGGTCATGTCGGTTTCGGTCATGTCGGTTT
>CAYQFM010000021.1:5408-17758 GCA_964416735.1 uncultured Iamiaceae bacterium
TGTCGGTTTCGGTCATGTCGGTTTCGGTCATGTCGGTTTCGGTCATGTCGGTTTCAGCCATGTCGGTTTCAGCCATGTCGGTTTCGGCCAAATTGATTGATCGTCTCGTCGGAGTTGTCGTCATATCCCCACTATCGGGAACAGGACGCTCTCAGGCCATGAGGGAAATCCCCTGTTTGTCACGATCGTCGGCGGACCCTCGCGGTCGTGATCTGCGAGGCTTGGTGGATGGACCGACGGGGTAACGCCCTCGACTCCCAGCTCTTCGTGGGAATTGCCTGGTTCCGCGCGGCTGCCTGGTTCTGGTTGGTCATCGTCGCTGCGGCATCCACAACACGAATGACAGACAAGGCCCTCGGTTGGGCCATGGTTGCAGTATCGGGTGCGGTCACGGCCTGGATGCTTCGACGAACCCTGTCGGATGCATCGAGCGGTGGTGACCCCATCGCGCTGTCTGCAGACCTGGTCACGGGAATGGGTCTACTTGTGAGTGACGGATGGGTATACCAGGACGGCCGACCCCAGTCATTGGCTGCCGCATGGCCGGTTGCGGTGGTTCTCACCATTGGCGTCGCGCGTGGCGGCGTGCCAGCAGCCCTGACGGCGCTGGCCCTCGGCCTCGGCCGAGCCATGGCCCTCATCGGGATGTCGGGCAACCCGAGATCATGGAAGATGAGCGAACTGCTGTCGGTGCTCTCCACCGTCGTGCTCTACGCATTCGCCGGTACGGCAATGGCAAGTGTTTCACGAAAGCTCCATTTGGCCGAAGACGAGGTCGCCAGGGCCATGGCACGAGAAGAAGTGGCGCGCGATCTTCATGACGGGATCCTCCAGACCCTTGCAGCGTTTCAGCGTCGCTCCGATAACCCGTCGCTCGTCCATCTCGCCAAAGCCCAGGAAGCCGAACTACGGGAATACTTGTTCGATGCGGACAAGAAACGGAGTGATCACCCGGGCGGCTCTGCTTCCGATCGGGATTCTTCGGGTCGAAGTGCCGATACACCATCCTCGATCGAGGGCTCGATCCGACACGTGGTTACCAATGTCATCTCCCGCTGGAACCTCGACGTCGACCAGGCATACGCCGAACCCCTCCCCGATCTCGACCCAGCCACAACAAAGGCGTTGACGGGAGCAACGCGCGAGTGTCTTGCCAACGTTGCCAAACACTCAGGGACCACAAAGGCGAACCTCTTGGTCGAATCGGATGGAACCGACGTAATCGTGACCGTCCGAGACAGGGGTGTTGGCTTCGACATCGGACTCGTCACCCGACGAGGCCTCAATTCGTCGCTTGCCGAACCTCTCCGCTCGGTTGGCGGACACGCCAAGATCACCTCAACACACGGTCGTGGAACGGACATAGAGCTGAGGGTTCCTGCAACAGTTAGTCCAAGACGGGCAAGGCTCCCCGGGCCACAAAGCCGAGTCGTCCACGCCACCACGCTGACCGTAACGGACAACGAAAGCGGCCAGACATGAAAGACGGCGGCCGGGTCCGACTGATAGTCGCCGACGATCACTCGATCTGGCGTACAGGGATGCGAGCCGATCTGGGCGAGGCATTCCATGTCGTAGCCGAGGCGGCGGATGCAACCGAAGCCGTCAACGCCGCCAAACACCATTCACCTGACCTGATCGCCGCTGACCTACGCATGCCGGGAGGCGGCGGGATCCGGGTGGCAATGGATTGTTCGCCGATCTGTCCCGTGGTCATCCTCACGGTTTCGGAGAACGAAACCGATCTGCTCGATGCCGTAGCCGCCGGCGCATCGGGCTATCTGATCAAGTCGTCCTCAACCGAAGAGTTGCGTCGTGGGCTGTATCGAGCGGCAGCGGGAGAGCCCGTGTTCTCCCCCGGCCTCGCCGCTCTCGTTCTCGGCGACTTTGGAACAACCATCAGCACCCCAGACGGTGGACCCGTACGGCCCCTGTCCACTCGCGAACGGGAAGTCCTGCGTGAGGTGGCACTGGGATCGACCTACAAGGAAATCGGCGAGGCTTTGTTCATCTCCGAGAAGACGGTCGAAAATCATGTCCGGAGCATTCTCGACAAACTCCGACTTCGGCGACGTGGCGAACTCATCCGCTGGGCTGTTCGCCGCGGTATCGACGACTGACGATCCCCGGGCGGTCGACAATCCCTGGCGGTCGACGATCCCCGTTCATCCAAACCCCCCGTTCACCCAAACCCCTCGTTCACCCAAACCCCTCGTTCACCCAAACCCCTCGTTCACCGGCAATCCCCGATCCTGGCTTGGGGGTTCCATTTCTCCAGGATTGCCGTCATGATGGCAGTGAGACCGATTTCACATCCGTCGGTCTCACTTTCAACTTCACAGAGGGGGTATGCCGTCATGATGGTGGGATTCATCCTTCAACGGAAGGGTTCAGACGTGGCGACGATCCCGCGAACTTCCACCGTTTCGGTGGCCGCGGATCATCTGACCACCAGGCGCATCGGAGCGCTGGTCGTCTCCGATGACGGGCAGATGATCGATGGAATCATCTCGGAACGTGACATCGTGCGTGCAGTTGCCCATCATGGCCCAAGCGTGCTTATGCACACGGTCAGCGAGATCATGTCGACGCCCGTTCTGACGTGTCGCCTTGACGACACCGTCGACTCGCTCATGGCATTGATGACCGAACGTCGGGTGCGCCATCTGCCTGTCGTAGCGAACGGGGCTCTGGTCGGCCTCGTGAGCATCGGCGACATAGTGAAGTACCGAGTCGATGAACTCCAGACCGAGACGAAGGTGCTACTCGACTACATATCGAACGGTCGCTGACCCATACTCGGCCACCCCGTAGGACCAGCGTCATTCAGACGCGGTTTCATTCAGACGCAATTGCCCGCAACACGTCGAGTCTTGACGCCCTGAATGCCGGCCACAGCGCTGCCACAACACCGACAACGCCCGAAATCACCACCATCGCCACCATCGATCCAACCGGGACATCTACCCGGCTGATCACGTTGTTCGGTATTGCAATTGCAATGGTGACGCCGAACAACAGGCCAACCACTACGCCGAGCAATGCACCAAACACGGCGACAATCACCGCCTCGAGTCGCACCATGCGCCGTACCTGGGAGCGGATCATTCCGACGGCGCGCAACAAGCCCAGTTCACGGGTGCGCTCATACACCGAGAGAAGCAACGTCAGCGTGATGCCCAGGAACGCTATGAGGATGGCAAAGGACAGGAAAGCATCAATCACTATCAGCAATTGATCGAGTTGTTTGGCTTGGGCTTCTTGGAATTCAGCGCGGTCTTCGACGATCACATCGGGGTACGCGGTAACCGCTTGACCAATTGCCGCTCTGGCTTCGTCCTGACTCACACCGTCAGCGGTAGCGGCAGCCACCATGTAAACGGTCTGTTGTTTGAAGTTCTCGTCGAATGTCCGATCATCGAGGATCCAGTTGCCCAGCACCCCTGCATCGCGGTAGATGCCCACGACCGGGAGGGTGACCTCACCCGTCTCGTTGAAGATGACCGTCACCTGATCACCGGGGTGAAGGCCCAGATCGGCCGCCGGATCCTTGTGAACCAGAAGTCCGTGTTCGGAGCCATCGAAATTACCGTCGACGAGATCGATGTCGAGGAGACGATCTAGAACAGCGAAGTCGACGCTCTGAACCTCTTTGACGGAACCGTCCACTTGAATTGCCCCACCACGCATACCTGAGACCGCCGAGAGTTCCGGCAGTTTTCCGAGATCGTCCACAAGGGTCTGACTGAAACCGAAGAACGAATCCGACCGTATGTACCAGTCGGCTTTGATGCTGCCGCTCAACGTGTCGGCAAATGACGACTTCAACGACGTGCCGACGACCATCGCCATGGTGATGAGTGCCAAGCCGATCATCAGGGCAGAGGCGGCCGATGCCGTCCGCCGAGGGTTCCGAGCGGCGTTCTGCGTCGCCAGTAGTCCCGGCGTCTTCCAGATCTTCTTGAACGGCCAGCCCACTGTGAGTGCAACCGAACCGGCAACAACCGGGCTGAGAGCGGCAACTCCAAGGAACACCGCCACGGCCCCACCGATGATCGCAACCAACATGGGTGTCGTATCCGGCTTGGAGACAAGCGACCATCCGATTGCTCCGCCGCCTACCACCAATGCCGCCACACCAATCGCTGCACGGACTCTCATCGTGGCCATTGCCAACGAATAGCCCTCACGCATGGCTGCAACCGGCGGCACAGTGGTTGCGCGCCAGGCCGGGTTGACAGCCGAGAGGACGGTAACCCCGACACCCACCACGACTGCAACAACGAACGAGCGAGGCATCAGAACGATTTCCGGCCCGCCAGAGCCGAACCCGGCCGCACCCATCGCCGCGCTCAAGCCCAGCGCAATCAGAATTCCCAGACCGAGCCCCACCACCGAGGCAAGAACTCCCACGGCCAAGGCTTCGCTGAACACCGATCCGGCCACCTGCCGCGCCGAGGCACCGATTGCCCGCAGCAATGCCAGTTCACGGACGCGTTGGCCAACGACGATGGTGAAGATGTTCGAGATCAAGAAGGCGGCCACAAACAGGGTCACGCCACCGAACCCAAGCAGGATGTTCCCGAAGACGCCGATGATCCCGCCGATCTGGTCCTGGCCTTCGTCAACGACAACGTCACGGCTCACCACCTCGGTTCCATCCGGAAGGATCGATGCAATCGAACTCTCAACCGCTGTGGTATCGGCGTCGTCTGCAACGACCACCTCGATCGCCTCGAACTTCCCTTCCAGGTTGAAGATCCGCTGCGCCTCCGGAACCGTAAAGGCGGTGAGGGTGGCCCCCATGACTGCGTTGTCGTCGCCGAAGCTGAAGATGCCCACCAGCGTGTAGTGCCCGGGTCCGAGAGGGGTCTGGATCTGGACCTCATCACCCACCGAGTATCCGGAGCGCTCCGCCAGGTCCCTGTCGAAGACAACCTCGTTGTCGGTGCCCGGAGGACGGCCTTCGGTGATCGTCAACTTCGATGATGGATCCTCGGGATTCCACGCAACCCCAAGTGGTGGTCCCATGGCCGGTAGTGGTTTGCCGTCCGGGCCAACCACCAGGGCAGGCGCTCCACTCACACCACCGGTGGCGGAGGCGACTCCGGGCACCGCACGAATCGGCTCGAGCAGGCTGTCGGGAACCGGGGGCCTGGTGGCCCCTCCCCGCTGGTCGAACTGCTGGGTGCCTCGGACGGTGAGATCCACATCACTGGCAATGTCCTCGACCAAGGAATCGAACTGACTCCTGACACTGTCTGTGAGCACGAATGCACCAACGACAAAGGCAACACCGACCACGACAGCAAGCGTCGTGATCGCGAACCTGATCTTGTGTTGGAACAACCCCCTGAGCGTGACCTTCAGCATCAGTCAGCCCGGATCGATCTCGCTCACGCCACCTGTGGTCCACCAACTCGCTGTCAACCGCAGGCCACGTTGATCCGACCGGGACTCCATCTCTTCATAAATACGTTTGTACCCCGTCTTGTCGATCTTCCAGACTCCATCCACTTTGCGGTACTCGTCGGAGTAGTAGGCGGACCCCCTTATCGTCACCTCCCAGTCAGTGAGGATGACGACGTCGTCCATTGCCCACAGTCCCGTCGCCGTGGTCGGACCGGTGAGTTCGATCTCCGGATGATGAACCCTGTGGCTCGAATGGAACGTATCGGCACCCATCGACTTGACCATGAAGTCGAGGATCTCGCTAGCACCTTCAAAATGGAGCTTCCCACCCGCGTATGAGGCCACAGCATCCTCAGTGAGGATCTCGCGCATCTCATCCCATTGTTTCTGATCCAGAAAACGGACGTAGCGGTACTTGAGTTGCTTTATCGCCTCTATCTCGAGCAGAGAGGCGACCTCGGGATTCATGTCACTCATTGCCACTAGGGGCCTTCTTTGCCGGGGCCTTCTTTGCCGGGGCCTTCTTTGCCGGGGCCTTCTTTGCCGGGGCCTTCTCCACAACCCCACCCTTATCAGGGCCGGTTGCCGGCCAGAGTCCGAGGATGGTGTCCAGAACCTCTTCGATGGTCTCGTACCCCGAGAAATGACCTCCGCCGGGTACCACAACGAGTTCACTGTCCGGCACCAGAGCACTCTGGTGGTACCCGTGGCTCACCGGAACTATCCCGTCCACATCGCCATGCCAGAACCGCACCGGAATGGAAATATCTGCCAGCGCAAACCCCCAATGTCGCGCCAACAGCGCCATGTCGTGAATGGCGGCCGCTGTTCCGCCTTCAATTGAGGTCGTCAGATCATACAGGAACGCAGCACGGAACTCGGGGCGCGCCAAGACAGGCTTGTCGGGCTCGGGGGCGATCTTCGTGAACAACTCGAAGGCACCCTCGCTGTAGCGCACCACGCTGCGCAGGAGTTTGGAGAACAACTCCCCGCCCGGTTCCGCCACCGCCCCCAAGATTCGGGCGAAATACCGCAACATGTGCGACGGTCCGGGGGCGAACTCCGGGCCCCGCACAGGTCCGACCCCACCCAGTACTGCCGCAGCCACGATTCGATCCGGTAGTTCGTGAGCACACGCAAGGACATATGGCCCTCCACCAGAAAGGCCCACTACTGCGAATTGGCCTATTCCCAGAGCGTTGGCCACATCGCTGACGTCAGCGGCCCACTCCACAAGGCGGTGATACATGTGGGGGCTTGAACGACCCGTCCCCGGCCGTTCGATACCGATGAGACGAATTCCACGCTTTCGTGCTTCTTCTGGGGCATCCGGCGGCAGCTGATGGCGACCGCCGGGAGTTGCATGAAACCAGAAAACCGGCTTGCCGTCTGGATCGCCGAACTCGGCCATCCCTATGAGCCTGCCGTCACTGATCTCGACGGTTGCATCCCTGAGGGCCTTGTTTGGAGGAGTGTCAGTCATATGTCCCGATTCTTTCAGGATTCGGGGCTGCAACGCTGATTCACACGCTGATTCACGCGCTGATTCCACCTGCAAACTTGAACGGCCAACAACTTCCGCATCGAGTCAGGTGCGAAGGAGGCGCTCGATGGCAGCCACGGCTTCGGTCACCTTCTCCTCGCCAGCCTCATGACTCTCGCTCGCCGCATCGAGCACACAGTGACGAATGTGCTGGTCCAGCAGGCCGAGGCCCACCGCCTGCAGAGCTTTGGTGACCGAGGAGATCTGAGTGAGGACATCTATGCAGTACTTGTCATCCTCGATCATCGCTTGCAGGCCACGCACCTGCCCCTCAATACGGCGGAGCCGACGAAGATGATCGTCCTTGGTGATGGAATATCCAGCCACGAAACCAGTGTAGCGCATCTATAGGGTAGGGGGGTATGCTAATTCCATGACCACCAGGATCGACCTACCGATAGAGGGCATGACCTGCGCAGCGTGCGTTGCGCGCATAGGAAAGAGTCTGTCCAAACTCGAGGGTGTCAAACAGGCGGACGTAAACCTGGCCGCAGCCAAGGCCACGATCTTCTTCGATTCCGACGCTCTTGGCATCGAGGACCTGACATCGAAAATCGAGTCACTCGGCTACTCCGTCCCCGAAACCGACGACACCGATGAGCTTGAGCAGCGCAGAATCAACACGCTCGCAAAACGGCTCTGCTTCGCCACGATCCTTACCATTCCGACCGTTGCAATATCGATGGTGCCGTGGTTCATGTTCAAGGGCTGGCCCTGGGTTGCTTTCGCTCTCACCACCCCGGTGGTGTTCTGGTCGGGTGCTGAGTTCCACCGCGCCGCTTGGATCAACCTCCGTCACGGGTCTGCCACCATGGACACCCTCGTTTCGCTCGGAACGCTCAGCGCCTGGATCTGGTCGACTTGGGCGCTGGTGTTCATGGGCGCGGGCAGCAACGACTCCATGGGTGACATGCCGTTCATGAGCAATTCTGGTCATGTCGCAGAAACATCCGTCTCCGCACACGTCTACTTCGAGAGTGCGGCGGTCATCATCACCCTCATCCTGCTCGGCCGCTGGTTCGAAGCACGGGCGCGGCGCCGATCCGGCGATGCCCTTCGCAAACTCGCAGAACTCGGTGTCCGCAACGCCCAACTCGAGGACGGCACAGAGATCGCTCTTGAGGATCTGGCCGTGGGCATGCGCTTCGTCGTGCGCCCCGGTGAGAAGGTCGCCACGGACGGGGTGGTCGTCGAAGGCCACTCAGCGGTGGACACGTCGATGGTCACCGGCGAGCCGGTTCCGGTTGAAGTCGGGATCGGCGACGAGGTCATCGGCGCCACCATCAACGCCAACGGTCACTTGGTGGTCGAGGCGACACGGGTGGGCGAAGACACAGCGTTGGCTCAGATCATCCACCTCGTCGAAGAGGCACAGGGGTCACGTGCACCCATTCAACGCCTTGCCGACCAGGTAGCGGGGGTATTTGTCCCCACCGTTCTGGGTATTGCAGCGGTGACCCTCATCGGCTGGTTTCTCACGGGCCATGCCGCAGACGAAGCGTTCACCGCAGCGGTTGCAGTACTCATCATTGCTTGCCCCTGTGCACTGGGCCTGGCTACACCAACCGCGATCATGGTGGGAACCGGACGTGGCGCACAGATGGGAATCGTCATCAAGGGTGGCGAAGTGCTGGAGAACACCCGGCAGGTTGACATCGTGGTGGTCGACAAGACGGGAACCGTAACCGAGGGCCGTATGACCCTTGTCGACGGGTTCTCCACCGACGAAGTCGATTCAGATCTCGTTCTGAAGCTTGCCGCATCGGTTGAGTCACGCTCTGAACACCCGATCGCACAGGCGATTGCAGCAGCCGGTGGTGCTCTGTTTCCGGTCGAGGGCTTCGAGAACCTGCCCGGCCGTGGAGTACGTGGGCTGGTCCGTAAACCTGGCGAGGAGCCAATGGAGGTCTTCGTTGGTCGGCGCACTCTCTTCGATCTGGTTCCCGACGACATCGAGCAGGCCGCCTCCGACGCTGAATCACAGGGCAGGACCGCCGTTCTGGTTGGCTGGCACCAAACCAATGCACTAACCGCAACCGGTGTTCTGGTGGTAGCAGACCGGGTCAAACAGACAAGTCGTGAAGCAATCGACCAACTACATGACCTCGGACTCGAGGTCGTATTGCTGACGGGCGACAACCATCGCACCACTCAGGCGGTTGCAGCCGAAGTAGGCATAGACACCGTCATCGCCGAAGTGCTTCCGTCGGACAAGGTCGCCGAGGTGGTTCGCCTCCAAGATGCTGGCCACCGTGTTGCCATGGTCGGCGACGGAATCAACGATGCCCCAGCACTAGCGCAGGCAGACCTCGGCATAGCCATCGGTACGGGCACCGACGTCGCCGTAGAAGCCAGCGATCTCACCTTGGTCAGCGGCGATCTTCGCGGTGCGGCCGACGCAATTGCCCTCTCACGTCGCACCTTGGGCACCATCAAGGGCAACCTGTTCTGGGCATTCGCCTACAACGTCGCTGCGATCCCACTCGCCGCAGCAGGCATTCTCAACCCGATGATTGCCGCTGGTGCCATGGGCTTCTCATCGGTATTCGTGGTTACCAACAGTCTTCGGCTACGTCGGTTCCGAGGTGCTCGCCATTCATCGAACTCGAGGTCCAGCGGCAATACTGCAAACACGTTCGGCACCAAACGGGGTCGGCATTCAAACGAGAGGTCAGCGATATGAACACGACTGTCTATTCGGTTCCCAGCATCTCCTGCGGCCACTGCAAAATGGCCATCGAAGGCGAGGTCGCCAAACTGACCGATGTTGACACGGTGGTGGTGGACGTTGCCACGAAGCTGGTCAATGTCACCGGATCAGCCAGCGAAGCTGACGTACGTGCCGCTATCGACGAAGCCGGCTACCAGGTGGAGGCAGTTGAGTTCAACCCTTGAGGAATCAACCCTTGAGGAATGCGCCGACGTTGCAGCGGATTGTGACGTCGGCGTTCTCAGGAATGTCAACCTCCGTCGACCACTGAGACGGTACATCTGCTTTGACGCCCTTGACTTCCACAATGCGCTTGGCGATGACGGTTCCAGTCTTGGAATTCACCCAGCCAACGTTGATGATCACATCGGCCGCATTTTTTCCCGCTGGCAGTTGAACACTTCCCGCCGCTGTCGCGTTTCCGGGCTTCGTGTCGCAATGGTCAGTGGTGACCGAGTCAGCAATCCCGTCGCCCTGAGTACCCTCATATCGCTCGATGACACCTGTGACTGGAGGACCACTCGGGGCTCCTGTCGTGGTATCAACGCCCTCGACAGGTGCAGTCGTCGGCGTCGAATTGTCCGACCCGCCATCCTTCGTCGATTTGTCCGACGACGAACAACCCCCGGCAAGGCTCAATACAACGAGTCCGGCACATGCATTCATCATCATTTTTCTCAACTGATGCTCCTTATGTAACGGACTCGAAACGATCTTGGACGAAATGACCAATTGCAGTGCACTGCGGCGCAGTGACGTATTTGGATCTTAGGAAAGTGAGATGCCAAGACCGGGACACGTCGAGTGCCCCGGTCTTGGTCATTTCTTCAAGACTCTTCAGCTCTCCTTGCGGCGGCGACCGGCCGTGACCGCAATTGAGCCACCACCGATGAGGAGTACCGCCACCAGCAGCATTCCCCCGACCGCAATACCGGTTCTGGGTAGCGGTGCCGGAGTCGGCTTCGGTGTCGGACCCGGCGTGATCACGTCAGCGGTTGAGAGCTGCGAGTAAACCACAACCTCATCGGTACCGGTTCCATGCGCACTTGCGGTGTTGTCAACACGTCCGGCGTCGATATCCGCCTGAGTGAAGGTGTAAGTGGCCGTACAGGTCAGCGACTCGTCCGGGTCCAACTCCGTCACTGGACACACAATGGCTGACATCTGCCCGGTTCCAGTGAATGCCTCTTCTTTGACGATGATGTTGGTGATTGTCAGGTTACCGGTGTTGGTGACAACGAAGCTGTACGTCACCATGTCACCTGCTGCCTCGACCCGGTTCCGAGAAACTGTCTTCACCAAATCGAGGGTTGCAATCTGCTGCACCCACACCTCAGCGTCGGACGGATCAGAGTCGACGGGATCACCGTTCGGATCGTCACCGTGTGCCGAAGCCGTGTTATCCACGAAGCCAACGTTCATATCGGCCTGAGTGATTTCGTACTCCGCTTCACACGTAACAGACTCGCCCGGTGCCAGCACAACCGGCGTGGATTCACAGGTGATCTCACCCATGTCGCCAGTACCGGTGAACTCGTCTTCGGAGATCGTGATGTTGTCCACCACAATGCTGCCGGTGTTCGTGATAACAAAGGTGTAGGTGACGGTGTCTCCCGCATCGAATGCCGTCGAAGGGGTAACTGACTTCTCAAGCTTCAGAGCCGCTACATCCACAGTTGCCTCATCATCAGGCGAATCGACTGGATCGCCAGCAGGATCAGTCCCGGTTGCGTGAGCAATATTGACGAGCGCCTCCCCGGCGTCGACGTCAGCTTGGTCAACGGTGTAGGTGGCGGTACAGGTCAGGACACCACGGGGTGCCAAGCTGACCGGATCTGCAATATCGCAGTTCCAATCATCAAGGTCATATGTGCCGCTGATGCCTTCATCCACAACAGAAACACCATCAAGCGTGACGTTTCCGGTGTTGGTGACCACGAAGGTGTAGGTAATTACATCGCCGTCAGCACGCACTATGTCCATGTCAGACGTCTTGACGATGCTGAGCGACGGATCCTGAACAGGATCGACCTTCGCGTCATCCTCGGTCGAGTTGACCGGGCTGCCCGGATCGGTCGGGTTTGTGCCGTTGGCATATGCCGTGTTGGTCAGTGTCGTACCGGCATCGATGTCTGCCTGGGTGACCGTATAGGTAGCCGTACAGGTCATCACGCCACTTGGTGCCAGCGTTGACGGAGTAGCTGGATTGCAGTTCCACTCGGCCAAGTCGCCAGGGGTGTGAACTCCGTTGTCGACAACGTTGACGCTACTGAGAGTCACATTGCCCGTATTGGTGACAACGAAGCTGTAGGTCACCTTCTCGCCAGCGTTACGGACCTCGGTCTTGTCCGCCGTCTTGACAAGGCTCAGCGCCGGGTTCTGGTCGGGATCGACACCTGCTGTGTCATCAGGTGATTCGACCGGGGTGTTCGGATCACTTGGATCGGTGCCCGTGGCGTGTGCCGTGTTGGTGATGGTCGCCCCGGCATCGATGTCGTCCTGGGTGACCGTGTAGGTCGCTGTGCAGGTGAGCTCATCGCCCGGATCGAGACTGACCGGATCTGCGATGTCGCAGTTCCAGTTGCCAAGGGTTCCTGAACCGGTGGTGCCGTCATCGACGACGGTGACGTCATCGAGAGTGACGTTGCCGGAGTTGGTGACGACGAAGGTGTAGGTGATCACGTC
>CAYQFM010000022.1:0-17605 GCA_964416735.1 uncultured Iamiaceae bacterium
GAGACGAGCAGCCGGGTGGACGAAGTGGCTGCGAAGCTGTTCCCGCCTGAAGAGAATTCGGTAGCTGATGCACCCGTAGTTCAGCTCGTCGATTTCGACCCTGATGCCGAGGTCAAAGTGGTGGCGAGCGCTCTCTACCCACATCTGTCGCTTCCGGAAAGCGAGATCGAGGAACGGGTACGGCGTATGTCGACACAAGACCGCGTCGACGTGCTTCGTGAGTACGTTGGCTCCCGGTCCACCCGCCGTCACAAGCCGGGGCGGGCATTCGAACGCACCTCGTATCGTTTCGACTTGGCAGTTGACTATGGGGCATTCCGGGACCTCCAGCGCCATCGCATGCTCACGGTGGAGTGGCAGCGCCTCACCCCACATCTGGGCTACACCCGTCCCGACGTCGTAGAGGAAGCCGGGGGAGCGGCGATCTTCGACGCGGCCATGGAGCGATCGGCTGGTCTCTACGAGGCGATCAGGGAGGACTTCAGGGACCAGGCGTCATATGCCGTATCCCTTGCCTACAAGATCCGGTTCGTCATGCAGATGAACGCCCGCGAGGCGATGCACCTGATCGAACTTCGGACCATGTTGCAGGGTCATCCCGCATATCGCCATGTCGGCCAAGAGATGCACCGACTCATTGGCGAAGAGGCAGGCCACCGTGCCATAGCCGAGGCGATGAGCTTCGTGGACCACTCGGTCGAACCCGAACTCGAACGCTTGGAAGCTGAACGCAGGGCCGAGAACAAGCGATCCAAGAGCGAAAAATGAGAAATTTCACGGCGGATCGCGCGAAACCGTTCGGCGGTGTCTATCATCCGGCGCGCAGATTGAATACCGGACTTTGAGGATGACATGGCTGCAGATGACGAATCCCTAGAAGATGACTTTGACGGAGAGATCGATGAGGATCTTGACGTCGAGAGCCTCGATGACGACAACCTCGATGAGGATGATCTCGGGGACGAGGATCTTGAGGGAGGTGTCCTCGATGAGAGTTCGGTGGTGGACGACGGAGAACTCGACGACGACGAAGAAACAGCATCTGCCTCGTCGGGGATGCCTGCACGTCCGCGCAAGAAGAGTGATGACGAAGAGGACGACGAGGATGAGATCGACCCCGACGATGTCGAGGCAGATCTCGATACCATTCTCAAGGACCGGATCGCAGCAGGTGACGACGAAGACGACGAAGAGGACGAAGGTGAAGAGGTCTCTTCCAAGGCCAGTTCTGGTTCCACCGCTTCTGTGCAGCCGAAGAAGGCGAATGAATTTGTCTGTCCAGGATGTTTCCTTCTCGTGAATCCCAGCCAGTTCGGTCCGGCCGATCACATGCAGTGTCCGGTTGGTGAGAGTGAGTGTCCAGCCATCGAGATCATCTCGAAGGCATCGGGTCGCAAGGGATAGGTAGGGCAATGGCTCCAGATGACGAGCAAACTGGACCGGTTGATCAGATGCTCGACCTGTTCATCTACGCGCCACTGGGCTTTGTTCTCGACGCGCGCTCGCTTCTGCCGCGCTTCATCAACCGCGGTCGCGGTCAGGTGACACTGGCACGCACGTTGGGTCAGATGGCCGTAAAGCGGGGCAACAACGCTGCGGAAGAGAAACTGTCGAACTTCTTCGACAGTTTCTCAGGCGGTACACCGGCCGATGTGTCGGTTGAAGACGGTGCCTCGGATGTCGCACGAAGCACCGTGTCGCAGGTGGAGACACCAGGACACGAGGAATTACCCAATGACTCTGCCACCCCGGATGCGGGGGAGGGGACTCGGGAGAGCGAATTCCGATCCGAATCGCAGCCTTCGGCGGATGCCGTCGAGGTGTTGGAGATCGCATCGGAGTCACTTGCTATCCCCGATTACGACAGTCTCTCGGCTTCACAGGTCGTCCCGAGGCTGGCGAGTCTGTCCACATCGGAACTGAGCAGTGTTCGTGACTACGAACGCACCCATCGCGGACGAAAGACGATTCTGAACCGCGTCGCCCAACTCCAAGCCGATTGAGGTCGGGCCGATTGAGGTCAGAGCGTTCGGATCAGGGGAGTTCGGATCAGGGGAGTTCGGGACAATCGGAGTCGGTCCGTCTGGCGCGTCCCGATGACCTAGCGGAACTGACCCGGTTGACGGCTGCGGCGGTGGCGGAACTGGGTCCCGCAAGGGGAGGGTCAGTTTGGACAGTCAGAGAGGCGCGTCCCGCCCCATGGGAACCGTCCCTTCTCGAAGCGATTGGTGATCCGAACCAACTTGTCCTCGTGGCATTGATCGACGACGTGGTGTTCGGCTTTGCCGTCGCTCACTACGAGGACCTGCGAGATCGCTCCGTGCTCACGGTCATCGACGACATCTATGTCGAACCGGATGCGCGCTGTGTGGGTCTGGGTGAGTTCCTGATGAAGGAAATTACCCGCTGGGCAGAACTGAGGGGATGCTCAGGAATCGATGCGTTCGTACTGCCCGGCAATCGTGAGGCGAAGAACTTCTTTGAGTCGGCGGGCCTTGTGGCCAGGGCAATTGTCGTTCACCGATCTCTTAGGTGAACGCAAACGCCTCAGACGGCCGACTCACCGACAATCGGCCCATTGATACTCGCCCCATTGATAGTCGAGCTCAGGACGAAGCTGATGGTGTCTCTGGGGTCACTGGGGCCGCCGGTGCCGCTGTCACATCGACAACGTCCAGATTGGCTGATTCCGGTGTGTCAACGTCTGGAGTAGGAGTCCCTGGAGAAGCAGTCCCTTGAGTGGCGGCCTCTGGAGTGCCTGTGTCAGACGCGCTCGACGGCGCGGGTGGGGTCGATGGCGCAGGTGGGGCCGCCGGTGCCGCTGGCGCGAACTGCTCGGCGATCTGCGGAAGCCGCGATGCCAGCTTCGCAACAGCGGCCCGCAACTCGTCGCTCGGCTCTGCCGGCATTCCAATTGCTTTGACCTTTGTGCGAACCGGTGAATAGGCAAGTGCGTCGAGCACGATCGCGAAGCGGTCACTTGTGGTATCTGAGGTGAGCGACTCAGACGCCGCGGTTGCCAGACGCTCTGCAAGGTCGGTCGGTATGGGAGAACCCGCCTTGGGTGGCCGGGAACTCAGCCGAAGAGCGCCGACAGCTCGACCATCCTCGAGGGCCTTCGCTATCTCAGCAAGCCACGTCGCCTGCTCGCGCTCGAGCCTCGTTGTCAGGCCTACGCGGAGCTGTTCGGCGAGCTGGCGAGTTTCGTCATCACGGGCGGCCGCGTCGGCGGCATTCACGACCGATCTGAGGTCGCGCAGATCAAGCTCGTCCAGGTCCGCTAACGCTGCGTCGGCCCGATCACGCCATTCTGCTGTTCGTAGGCCGGGAAGCAGTTTCTCTGCCAGTGACTCCAAGGCGGCGGGATCGACAAGGGGGCGACCCTGGGCCTGGTTCTCCTCGTTCTGCTTCTCGATTGCCTGGCGAACACCGGGAATACCGCCTCGCAACACCTGTTCAGCGATCACCTTGTGTTCGTCGGGGAGTTCTGCGAGGACCTCATTGCGGTGTGTCCTGCCAGGGCGTAACCGCTTTGCCTTCGGTTTCGGATCAGCCTTCGGTGGGCGTGGCTTGCGGGTGCGTTCACGACGACGCTCCGCGCCCGCGGCTTCACCGGGGTCTCGCTCGGAACGTGGTCCACGATCGCGGTCGCGGTCGCGAACGCGGTCACGTTCACGTCGCTTGCCTGCGTCTTCGCCGCTGGATCCCTCGCGACGTTTGCCCCGACGCTTGTCGTCGCCGCGTCGCCTGTCGCCGCCCCGGCCCTTGGGCGCAAGTGTCTGCGTCACCAGTGGCTCGTCATCTCGGCGCGTGCCTAGGACCTCTAGTAACTGTGGCTCGGGTCTAGCGCCTTTGGACGGTAGAACTGCCGTTACAAGGATGCCGTCCACGTCGAAATCCGCCTCGACGCGAAGAACGTTTCCGATCTTCGCGTCTGCCGGGAGAAGCGAACCTTCCAGGACGCCCTTTGGCTGACGTGCACCCGCTGCCCGCCAAGTCCACGTTCCGTCCTCGCGTGTCGATGTGAGCTCGACTTCGATCCTGTGCGACATAGAAGAGAGAAACTACCTGTTGTCGATTGAAACGGCCTAATGAGACGGATATCGGGTCGTGACCCGAATGGCGCTCATCAATAGCTGACGTTTCAATGGCGAACGCCACTGGCCTATGTCACCACGTCGATGCACCATCACTCCATGGATGCGCCGATAATCCTCATTATGTAAAGTTCTGGCGAGATTCAACCGGCTTCGGGTTCGGCAGCTCTGGAATCAACAGCTCTGGGCTCCAGCCAGATACGAGCCACATCCGTGGCATTGCGCTGCAGCCATCGCAGAGCTTCCTGGATGTCTTGTGGTTCACTCGACACGGCCAGGTCCCGGTCCACATCCTCCAGAGCCGCCGTGAGGCAATACAGGCCGTCCTGGAGTTCTTCCAGTACCGCACGTGAGACGATCACGTCATCATCACCCAATCCGTGCAACTCGGCGAACTTGCGGGCAATGTGCGCCTGTTGACGACAGCCCTGACGACAGTACCGACGAGGACGGCCGGGCCCCTCCGAATTCGGAAGTTCCCGGCCGCACCATCGGCATCGATTCTTGGGTTCCGTTCGGACTCGTGCGTCTATCGGATCCCGATCATCCACTAATTTCGTCACGTGACGATATTAGGCGAAGCTCAGTGTGTTGGCGGATGTTTCGGTCAACCGGTGAATGTCGGCTGAGCGGCCACGATCCTGGCTGGCGAAACGTACGGTCGTGTCGTTGAGGTGGTGGGAAGCGGATCGGGATCGGTCGTTGTCGGCGCAACCGTGGTGCCCGGGCCATCGGGAACCTCAGCAGCGCAGATCTCGGGGTCTGTTCCGAATGCCACCTCGCCCAAAGGGAACGTCTGCTCACTGGCACCCCACACGGCCTGAGTCGAGGCGAGGCTGTCCGGTCCGCCGTTGCTGTACGGAGAGGAGAATGCCCCACGGTCAGCTTCTTCGGCGTCGCATCCGAGTTGCCACGACAGCAGCGAGGTCATGGGGTCCGAATCCCCGACAACCCATGCCGCATCATGGGGGCTCTCCCCCAGCGCCACAATCGCCATGATCACGAGTGCCGTCGAGTTGGGATCCGCGTCAAGATCAGTCAGATATCCGAAACCACCGTCAGCACCCTGAGCGTCACCAAGGAAGTCTCTGGCGTCCAGCAGGGCTGGTGATGAATCTGGATCGGCACCGATTTCCACCAGGGCCATCACGGCAAGTGCGGTTGAGTTCGTATCCGGACCAGTGAACATGGTCGGATCTGGCGCGGCGCAAGCCAGGCTCGAATCGGCCCGGTACGCCTCCCAGCCACCGATGGATTCAAGAGGGCTGGTGCACTGCTGATCTTTCAACCAGTCGACCGCCTCTGGTGCCGGGGTGACACCAGCGGCACTCAGGCCCATGATCACCAGCGACTGGCGAAAGACGCCGTCGTAGGTGGGGCTTGCGGCACCGTAGAGTCCAGGCTCGAGTGCGCCAAGGGTTGCCTGTGCGCGAGCGACAAGGTTGTGGCCGCCGAAGTCCGTGGGGTCGATTCCGGCCGCATCGGCCACCAGTAAGAGGTACCCGAGGCTGCCCGCTACATCGACACCGCCGCTCATTGCGTATTCGTCGACGTGGTCTTCGATCCATGCGACGGCGCGGACGAAGTCATCTCCACCGACCCCAGCGGCGGCAAGGGACAGTACGACGCTCACGGTGCCACCCACCGAAGGGTCACCCATCGAATTTGGCACCCAACCCTCGTCGGTGATCTTTGCGGCCAACCACAGGGCACCCATCTCCGATGGTGTTGCCGGTGTTGCCGCTCCGGCGGACTTCATCGGCGTCTGCGGCACCACGACCGCAATCAACGCCGCTACCACCAAGGCCACAAGGGCCCGTACCGTCCACGCGGCGCGCGGACTATCGGTCAACTTCAACATGTCTGATTCCTTTCAGGCGGAGACCCTGGGAACCTCACGTGAAGTTGACGTTTCCAGGCCATGCCCCGCATTCCACGACGGTGCAACAACAAAGCCACACACCAGTTCGGTACTCCGGCTCACCGGAAACATCTTCCGGCCTACGGTTGCGGGTCAGCGCCGGATTTCGACCGGCTTCCCCTCCCTAATGAGACAACCCGGGGGTTGTGCAAGGCAGGTAATCATGCAGGGTGCAGCCGGGTCAATTCGGCGTGACGAGGTCACCAGGTGGAAGGATGGCCACGTGTCACGATCCGACAGCATCGAGGTGGGTTTCGTTCCGCCTTTCGAGAATCTGACCGCTGGCCTGGCTGACCGCCGATCGATGGTGGAGTTCTCAGTTGCCCACGGCGTCGACCACATAGGTCTGGTGGACCACGTCAGTTTCCGTGATGGTCAGGGTTACGACGGGTTGATCCACGCCGCTTCGGTTCTCAGCCTCCACGCGGATGTCAGGGTCTTTCTCGGTGTCTACCTGCTCCCGTTGCGACATCCGACGACCGTCTCCCGTCAATTGGCCACGATCTCAGAGCTTGCACCGGGACGGTTCACTCTTGCGGTGGGAATCGGCGGTGAAGACCGCATGGAGGTGGTCAACTGCGGAGTCGATCCAGCGACGCGCGGCAAGCGGATGGACGAATGTCTTGAGACGCTGCACCTGTTGCTGGCCGGAGATCCGGTTTCGTTTCGGGGCGAGTTCATCGAGTTGCGCGACGCCGTGATCAAGCCGCCACCCTCCCCCGCCATCCCAATTCTCGTAGGCGGGCGCTCCGAAGCGGCGCATATGCGTGCCGCCAGCATGGGTAACGGCTGGCTCGGGCTCTGGGTGTCAGCCGGTCGATTTGCCTCCGTGATCGATCGGATCCGTGAAGAGGCGTCACGTCTGGATCGTGCCGACGAGGTCGACCAGTTCGCCATGAGTGTGTGGACGGGTTTTGGTGACAACACCGAAGATGCACGCCGACACATAGCCGAGGGGATGCGCGCCACCTACCACCTCGACTTCGACAATTTCGAGAAATGGTCCCCCTACGGTACCCCCGAGCGGGTGGCTGAGTTCCTGGCACCCTACGTGGAGGCAGGCTGCCGAACCTTCAACCTGATGCCTCGCGGTTCCGACATCGAGACGATTGTCGAATGCGTGTCAGAGGTACGCAGACTACTCAACTGACCGGATCAATCAGTCCCCAGCCATCAGTACGTGTACGGCCGCACTGGCCACATCTCGGGTGATGATGCCTCCGGTGTTGACCGCAGCTGCCACCCTTGCGCCGTCGACCTGACGCTCACCTGCGGTTCCACGTAGATGGTGTGCGAGTTCCACGACCTGGCAGATTCCCGTGGCACCAAGGGGATGTCCGCGAGCAACGAGACCTCCACTTGGGTTCACCGTTACGCCACGCCCACCGATGGTGGTGTCGCCGGCCATCGTTGCCGGGCCAGCACCGCCGATCTCATAGAAACCCAGGGTCTCGAGGGCGAAGAGTTCCTCTGCGCTGGTCGCGTCATGTAGCTCGACCACGTCGATGTCAGCGGGACCCAACGATGCGGCCTTCCAGGCTTCCTGAGCAGTCTCTGCCATACGCAGGTGGTACTCGCCGGTGCCGTCACCCGATGCCATCGCCGAAGCGATGATCTTCGGCGCGTACACCTTGGGTGCCCTCTGAAGCACGAGCGCAGCAGCGCCGTCGGTGAACGACGAACACATCAGTCGGGTAAGTGCACCCGCGATGGGTGTCGACTCCAGAACTTCTTCGATGGTGACGGTGGTGCGGTGTTGAGCAAGAGGGTTGGCTGCGCCATGGCGACGAGCTTTCACCGCAGCGGCCGCGAAGTGTTCTGGTGTGGTCTCACGAGCAGAGATCTGCTCGTTTGCCCAGACAGCATTGAGGCCCATGAATACGCTTCCGGCTTGGTTGGCCAGTTCCGCACGTAGTGGTTCACGCTGTTCGGCTGCGAGGCAACCCTCGATGCCCTTCAGCGTTGCCGCACGGTCACCTGTCCACATCTTCTCGACGCCGACTACGAGCACCGGCGACACGCCGGCCTCAACAGCCAACGATGCCATGTGAATGGCCGATGCGCCGCCAGCACAACCATTGTCGACGTTCAAGATCGGAGCGTTGCCGAGTCCCAGCTTGTAGAGCCAGGACTGACCGCGCACGCACTCCTGGTTGGAAAGAGCACCACCCAGGGCATTGCCTACTACGACCATGCCGACCTGAGAACGCTCAAGTCCGGCATCGGCCAGTGCCTCGGTGGCAGCCTGAGCGGCAAGCTGGTCGGGGCCGAGCTCACTGCGGCCCTGTTGTGTCATGCCGATCCCGCTGATGGTTACCGAGACCTTCATCTGCGACTCCTAGATGCTGCGCTTCATGGATCGGCGCGTCCCCAAAGGATACTGAACGCGGGCCCGGTTCAGGAATCCGAGAATTCTGACGTCTGCACCGCAGGCCGCACTTGCCCTTCTGGTGCCCATGGACGACGCGGGTAGTGTCGCCACATGCCCGCTGATGACCTGTACTTCGAGCTCGAGGACCACACAGCATTCGTCGGACGCCACATCGGCCCGGATGCCGATGAAATAGCGGCGATGGTCGAGGCGGTCGGTGCCTCGAGTCTCGATGACCTGATGGACAAAGTGGTCCCGGAGCAGATCCGGAGTCGGGAATTGGTTGATCTTGGCTCCCCCACCAGCGAGAGCGAAGTTCTCGAACAACTCCGGTATCTGGCGTCGACCAACGAACGGCACACCTCGCTGATCGGACTTGGTTACCACGGCACCAAGACCCCCACGGTCATCGCCCGCAACGTCTTGGAGAACCCCGCTTGGTACACGGCATACACGCCATATCAACCCGAGATCTCGCAGGGCCGCCTGGAGGCACTCATCAACTTCCAGACCATGGTGTGTGATCTGACCGGAATGGAACTGGCCAACGCATCGCTCCTCGATGAAGCCACTGCGGCGGCCGAGGCCATGACCATGGCACTCAGGATCGTGAAGGGTGACCGGGGAAGCTTCTTCGTTGATTCCGGCTGCCATCCACACACAATCGAGGTTGTGCGAGGTCGGGCGGAACCCATCGGACTCACAATCATCGTGGGTGACCCATCCGAGGCGTATGAGGCGGATGTCTTTGCCGCCCTACTGCAGAATCCGTCCACCGACGGAACTATCCACGACCACACCGAGCTCATTGCGTCGCTTCACGATCGCGGAGCGCTGGCCATCGTCACAACGGACCTGATGGCATCGACACTGATCAGGCCACCTGGCGAAATGGGAGCCGACATCGTGGTGGGCTCCTCGCAGCGGTTTGGCGTACCGATGGCATTTGGTGGCCCTCACGCGGGGTTTCTCGCTGCGCGGTCGGACTACAAGCGAACGATGCCGGGTCGCCTTGTCGGCGCCTCGGTGGATGCCGAAGGGCGGCCGGCCTATCAGTTGGTTCTCCAGACACGCGAACAACACATCCGTCGTGAGAAGGCGACCAGCAACATCTGTACAGCGCAGGCCCTGCTGGCCATTGTCGCCGGACTCTACGCCGCGTACCACGGCCCCGACGGCCTCACCCGCATCGCCAAGCGCATCCACAAACTTACGGCGATCATGGCGGACGGACTACGTGGCGGTGGTGTCGAGGTGGTGAACGAGACCTGGTTCGACACGCTTCGTATTCGGGTTCCGGGCCGAGCCGACGAAATAGTCGCCCAAGCGTTGCTCCGGGGTCTGAACATTTGGCGCGTCGACGAAGACACCGTGTCGATCACTCTCGACGAAACGACAAATCGTGGAGTCGTCCGAGATGTGTGGCGTTCATTCGGAGTCAAGGCCTTCTTTGACGATCTGGACTTGAAGTTGGACTCGACGATCCCTGCCGATCTGCGCAGGACATCGTCGTTTCTCACCCACAGCGTCTTCAACTCGCACCATTCCGAGACCTCGATGCTGCGGTATTTACGCAGACTCGCCGATCGCGACCTGGCGCTCGACCGAACCATGATCCCGCTTGGTTCGTGCACCATGAAGCTCAATCCGACCACGGCAATGGCGTCGGTGACCATGCCGGGGTTCACCGACATTCACCCGTTCGCACCCATCCGCCAAGCGCCCGGTTACATGACCGTCATAAGGGAACTCGAGGCGATGTTGGCATCGATTACCGGATACAGCGCCGTGTCTCTGCAACCGAATGCCGGATCCCAGGGCGAACTCGCCGGCCTGCTGGCCATACGCGCGTACCACCGCTCTAAGGATGAAGCTTCACGCAACATCTGCCTCATACCTGCGTCGGCCCACGGCACGAATGCTGCGAGCGCAACCATGGCCGGCATGGATGTGGTCGTGGTCGCGTGCGATGACCTTGGCAACGTCGATCTCGACGACCTTCGCACCAAGCTGGACGAACACGGTCCCCACCTTGCTTGCATCATGGTGACCTACCCCTCGACGCACGGGGTGTTCGAGGAGGGAATTGTAGAAATCTGCGACCTGGTGCATGCCCGCGGTGGTCAGGTCTACATGGACGGTGCAAACCTCAATGCGCTGATCGGGCTTGCCCGGCCAGCCGACATTGGGGCCGATGTGTCTCACCTGAACCTTCACAAGACGTTCAGCATCCCTCACGGCGGAGGCGGGCCAGGTGTCGGGCCGGTCGCCGTGCGAAATCATCTCGCAAGCTTCCTCCCCAGCCATCCTCTGGTCCGACAAGCTGGTCCACGGATCGGTAACGGAATCGGTCCGGTAGCGGCGGCGCCGTGGGGTTCGGCCGGCATTCTTCCGGTGGCGTGGGCGTACATCACACTGATGGGATCTGAAGGTCTGGCCCGAGCCACACGGGTTGCGATCCTCAACGCCAACTACGTTGCGCGTCGTCTCGATGCCCACTTCCCCGTTCTCTACTCGGGAGAAGGGGGATTTGTGGCTCACGAGTGCATTCTTGATCTTCGTCAGATCACAAAGGACACCGGCATAACGGTCAATGACGTGGCCAAGCGACTGGCGGACCACGGTTTCCACGCTCCCACCATCTCCTTCCCCGTACCTGGAACTCTGATGATCGAGCCGACCGAATCCGAAGACAAAGCGGAACTGGACCGGTTCTGCGATGCAATGATTTCAATCCGAGCGGAGATAGGCATGATTTCCGATGGCGAGTGGCCCGGTGATGACAACCCTCTGGTCCATGCCCCTCACTGTGCGGTTGACGTTGCGACCGACAATTGGACCAGGTCGTATTCGCGCAACCTTGCAGCGTTCCCGCCGGGGGTCGAGCCAGCCGACAAGTACTGGCCACCGGTCGGCCGAATAGATCCGGCGCATGGCGACCGCAACGTGTTCTGCTCCTGTCTCTGACCCGCTTCAGGAACGACCCGATTCAGGAGCCCTTGACGAATGGTGGTTTCACCACCCGTCCGGCCACCCGCGTGCCTCGGATGTCTATGTCGACTGTGTCGCCGATGTTCACGATTGGTGACACAAAGGCGAGAGCAACGCCCTGTTCGAGGACGGGCGAGAAATTCCCGCTGGTAACGGTTCCCACGACCACATCACCCGAAACCACGTCGTAGCCAGCACGAGGTGGACGGCGACCCTCGGTGACGATGCCCGTGAGCAGCCTGCTCGGACCCGCTTCTCTTTCTACCAACAACGCAGCACGTCCCAGAAACTCACCCTTGTCCCAGGAAACGACCCAACCGAGGCCCGCCTGCAGCGGCGTGATTCCGTGACCGAGTTCGTGGCCGTGTAGCGGAAAGCCCGCTTCCAGACGCAGCGTGTCACGCGCTCCCAGACCGGCCGGGATGACTCCGGCACCGACCACGGCATCCCAGAAGGATTCAGCCACCTCGATCGGGACTGAACACTCGAAGCCGTCCTCGCCGGTGTAGCCGGTACCGGTGACGAGGCCGGGCATCCCCTGCCACTCGAAACGAGCGACACCGAAGCGCTGAATTGCAGCAATATCGGGGTTCAGGAGGGTAACCAGTTTGCGAGCAGCGGGACCCTGCACGGCGACCATTGCCCTGCGTTCGGTCACGTCGAGTATCTCGATCCCGCTGAGACCATCAGCTTCGTGCTCGAGGACCGACAGAACACGTGAAGCATTCGAAGCATTGGCGACCACTTCGAAGGTATCCGGCGTGACCCAGGCGATTATCACGTCATCGACCACCGATGCATCAGATGTGTCGAGCAGGTGGCTGTACTGGGCGCGCCCCGGGGTAATTCTGCCCAGGTCATTTGTAAAAACGGCCTGCAAGAGATCGAAAGCGCGTGACCCTGTCAGGCGAAGCGACCCCATGTGGCTCACGTCGAACACGACAGCGCTATCGCGACATGTCATGTGTTCGACGATGGTTCCGTCGGGATAGTTGAGAGGCATATCCCATCCGGCAAACGGAACCATCTTGGCCCCGAGTGCCCGATGTCGAGCGTCAAGCGGAGATCTACGTACGGTCACCGGTCAATCCTGTCACGTTTCGAATCCGGGTCCTTCTGGAGGAGGTGCTAACGGGCCGAGAGTTGCAAGGTGTTCGACGTGTGAGCCGGCAACTTCGACTTCCAACCGGTCGGCTCCCCATCCGACGAGCAGATCGTTGGTCAGCTCTCTTGCATGAAGTGCTGTCCTGAACAGGTGCCTGTCCAGTGGAGCCAACGCCTCCAGGGCGAGAATCCCCTGTAGGGCGCACACCCAACGCAGGCTTCTCTGGATGTTGTCGCCCTGTTCGACCACCTCTTCGGCCACCGCCTCATCGAGCAAGCGGCGACCGGGTTCGATCAGGCGTGATACTAGCGATCGAGTTGTCCGGTGATCATCGGAGTCTCCACCGACCACCGCACTTGTCAGCATCAACCGCACGAGTTGAAACTCGTCGCCGAAGAGAACTGAAGCTGCCGCAAGGAAGCCACCCCAAGCCTCAAGGTACACGAGCACCTCCAGCTCGCGCTCGAGGTCAGCATCGGCGAGAACCTCTTTCCACTTCGGTTCCGCCGCCTTGTACGAAGCCTCGAGTATCGAGATGGCCTGGCTTTGAAGCGCCGTTATCAGGGACGCCTTTGAGGGGAAGTACGTGTAGATGGTCCCCACCGCACAATCCATCTCGTCTGCGATTGCTTGCATCGTCACACCTGAAAGGCCATCTCGGTCGATCAGATTGCTCGCTGCATCCAGGAAGCGCTGCTTCTTCTTCTCGCGGGCACGTTCCCGGCGGTCGTCTGAGACCACCTTCAAATGAACCATGTTCAAAGTATGAACCATGCTCAGTTACAGGTGTCGGATGGTCCACCCCTGGGGAATCCCGTCTCTTCTTTGCCTCGCAAGTCAAACCCCGGCCATCAAAACGTCAATACCCCGGTTCCGAAGAACCGGGGTATCTCAGAAATAGTCCTCCGCGCTCAGGCGTGGCAAGGCTTCACATTGCTCAGATGCCGCTCACCAAGCGGGTGACGCTACCAGCGGCTTGTTCCTCGCCGGACGGCCTGAGGTCGACGATGCGGGCATCGACCTCTTCTTTCACTCCGGCAAGCGGCAAGATGTTGAGCACGCCCTGTCCCCTCTTCACAAGGTCGATCAATTCGCCGTCGCTTTGGATGACGACCGAGTTGGAGCCTTGTATGACGAGATTGGCGGTCGTCACGTCTCCGTCCATGTGGTCGCGCAGGTACTGGAAGACGTCCCTTACCGTCTCCAGTTTGATCCCAGCATCCAGCAGACTCTTGATGGCCTTGAGTTCCAGAAGGTCGCGATAGGTATAGCGCCGCCTGCTTCCGCTCCCCTTCGCATCTTCCAAGGACGGTCGCACCAAGTCGGTCCGTGCCCAGTAGTCGAGCTGGCGATATGTGATTCCGACGATTTCAGCAGTTCTTGCACCGCTGAAACCATCGGCTGTCTCGGACTTCCGTACGGCCATTCCCATTCTCCTGTCGGAAAGGAACAACGATTCATCACGTTGGCGAATTCACCACACTGGCGAAATTACGACCATGTGAGTGGGGACGAGGGTAGTCAGGTGAACAGTGGGCGTCAACGAATGACTACTCAGGAGGCAAAATCCTCAGGATCCACGGAGTCGATGAACTCCCGGAAGGCCTCCACGACTTCCTCACTGTCGCCGTCACCATCCATGAGTTGCCTTTCGGGTAGTGCCGCGTCGTCGAGAACCTCTTCGGAGGCATAGATGGGACACTCGAGCCGGACGGCCAAGGCAATTGCATCCGAGGGCCTGCAAGACAACGTCGAGGTGGAGTCACCGGTTTTCAGGTGAAGGTCCGCATAGAACGTGCCTTCACTGATGGCGGTGATGACGATCCTGTCGATCGAAGCACCCAACTCGACCAACACCTGCGCAAATAAGTCGTGGGTCATCGGCCTCGGTGGAACTACGCCATCCATTGCGAACGCAATTGCCGTGGCTTCAGGCTGTCCGATGAAGATGGGAAGAAGTCGAGGCGCATTCGCCACTTCCCTCAGTAGGACGACCGGTGTGTTTCCCGGCAACTCGACACGTACGCCCACGAGTTCCATCTCGACCATGAGTTGAACCCTATCCCTCACCCCGGATCGAGGTGCTCGCGAAGTGCTTGACGAACCATTGCACCACGCATCCGCCCTCCGAGATCGACCAGGCGGTTGAGGGTGCTGAGCGCCTGTTGCCGCGTTTCTGCGTTTCGCTGCTTGAGAATTGGAAGAACGAGTTGTTCGAACACGGCGACCTCACGCTCTGCTGCGAGTTTGTACATGCGGAGATGTCGCGGCTCTACGCCGAAGGCAATGAAGGCGGCGGAATGGCGAGCGGCAATCAGTGCATCCTCGTCGTAATAGACCGAGTCACCCAGCGATCGGCATGCAATCAGGCCATATCGCTCCAACTCACCAATGGTTCGTACATTGAGGCCGGTGGCCGTTGCCAATTCGTCGATGGACATGCTCACGGCGGTCTGGCCCTTGTCGAGTGAATCCAACTGACCGCCCGAATCGTTCGATTCGGTACCCGGAGTCATGTCATCGAGTTCGCCAGCGGCCAAGCGCTCCTTGATGACTTTCAACGGCAGGAAGTTCTCGCGCTGTTGATGAAGAATCCATCGAAGTCGCTCGATGTCGTTTTCGAAGAACTTCCTGTATCCGGATGGCGTGCGTTCCGGACTGATGAGGCCCTGGGTCTCCAGGAACCGGATCTTTGAGATGGTCATATCGGGAAACTGGTCCTGAAGGAGGGCGAGGACCTCCCCGATCGAGAGGTGACTGCGATCTGCCACCTGACTATGACCCGTCGGCAGCGATGAAATAGACGAGCTTGAACTTCCCTATCTGGAGTTCGTCGCTGTTATCCAAGGTAACGCTGTCGATACGCTCCCGGTTCACGTAGGTCCCGTTGAGCGACCCTACGTCACGCACGTCATATGTGGTTCCGTTCCATGTCAGGTCGACATGCCGACGTGAGACGGTGATGTCGTCTAGGAAGATGTCACTCTCCGGGTGTCTTCCCACGGTTACCAAGGGGGCCTCCAGGGTGAATCTGGTGCCAGCGTTGGGGCCCCTTTTTACGATGAGTAACGCTCGGTCGTGGACATTGCCGTCCAACTCGACGACCAACTCCTGATCCACCGGATCGGACGGTTGGGTCGGGTGAAACGTGATCGTTGTGTGGTCGGGCGCTTCTACCTCCAGGATCGCCCCGCAGGACGAACAGAAGTTGGATCCCATCGGATTTCGATGTCCGCAGTTGTTGCAGAACACATCAGCCACGATTGTCCCCCGATATCCCCATCGAGCCTGAACCTAACCCTCTACCAACCCACGGTAGGCCGTGGCGTCGAGTAGTGCATCGAGTTCGGTCGGTTCACCAAGTTCGACGACACAGATCCAACCCTCACCGTAAGGGTCGGTGTTGAGCAGTTGCGCGCTTGTGCCAAGTGCGTCGTTCACCTCGACGATGGTCCCGGAAACGGGCGTGAAAATGTCCGAAACCGACTTGGTCGATTCGACCTCGCTGATCTTCTCGTTGGCGTCAACCGCAGTGCCCACCGCAGGAACTTCCACGAACACGATGTCACCCAGTGCATCTTGTGCATGATCCGTTATGCCGATCATGACGCGGTTACCGGATACCCGAGCCCATTCGTGATCGGGTGAGTACAGAAGATCCTCGGGAAACTCCATGACCGAACGCTACCCGAAGCCTGTGACGGACTCGACAAACACCGTCATCGGACCATCTGGCGGATCCGCCGCACGTATTCCTGGGCGAGCGTCTTTGCATCGCGATCCGACGCGGCCTCAGCCCACACGTGGGTAATCGGTTCATCGGGGTCGGGTTGTGCGAGAGCCCACCCGTCCTCGTGAATCACCTTCACGCCGTCTATTAGCACGACCCGGTGATCCTTGGACTGCTCCATGAGTGAGCGCATCACTGCACCCTTTTGTTCCCAAGGTGTCACGACCGTCTCATGTGCCACATGGACTCGAGGAAGAGCGGCGACAACCGCCGACAAGTCAGTGTCGTGATGCGCGAGTAGATCGAGGACTTTGACGAATGTGGCGGCAGCATCGAAGCCAGGCAGGAAGCCCGGCAGCACGAAGTTCCCGGATTCATTTCCCGCAAACCCCACCCCCGGAACAAGAGCCGCCTCCATGAGCGATGGGGTTGACATCTTCGTGTACTGGACGCCCACTCCCGCTTCTTCAAGGATCTCGTTCGCCCGCCTGGTGGTTGACACCGGAAGTGCCACACGATCGCCTTGAAGACGTGCGGGTAGGAGACGACACAACGCAAGCAACATTTCGGTCTGGCTGAGCACGTGACCCTGGTCGTCGACAAGGAGCAGTTGCTCGCCGTCAGGATCGAAAACCCCACCGAGATGTGAGCCGGAGGTTCTGACCAGGTCAGCGACGTAGCGGGCGTGGCCTGCCAGGTCATCTTCGAGCACACCCGCCGTCGATATGAACGGGTTCACCGCCAAGACGTCAAGGCCCAATTTTGCAAGCACGTTTGGCATCGCAAAGGAGGTCGAGCCGTAGGCGTAGTCGATTACCACCTTGAAGTGCCGGTCACGGATCGCCTCGACGTCGACGGTGCGTTCGAGGGCAGCCGAATAATGTTCGAGCGCTCTCGGCGCGAACCCGATATCTCCGATCTCCCCTGGGAACACCCTGCGGAAATCTTCTCGGTTGAAGAGCCGCTCGATCTTGCGCTGACCATCTTCGTTCAGGTCCAGACCGTTCGAGTTGAAGAAACGGATGACGACAGACTGCGGATCTCCCTTGTCCAGCCTGACCGTGAAGCCACCCGCCGCCGACGGACGCCGCACGATGTACCGAGTCACCGGGACCGATGCGACCTCCAGATCCTCGACGTTGATTCCCACTGCATTGAGGCCGGCCATCATTGCCCGCTTGAGCATTCGTGCCGACCGGCTTGAATCACGCGATGTGATGACCGTGGTGCCCTTCTTGAGCGTGCTTCCATAGGCCATCGCAACCTTGGTGGCGAACTCCGGTGTTATGTCCACGTTCGCGAGGCCGCTGACGCCGTGCCCACCGAAGAGACTGCGAGCACCGTGAGATTCCCAGACGATCGAGGCGTTCACAACAGCGCCGGCCTCGAC
>CAYQFM010000023.1:0-4131 GCA_964416735.1 uncultured Iamiaceae bacterium
TCACCATCGATGTCTGGGAGCACGCCTACTACATCGATTTCCGCAACGCCCGTCCCAACTACATCAGCACCTTCCTCGACCACCTTGTCAACTGGGACTTCGTTGCCCAGAATCTCGGGGGCTGATCAACTAGCCACATGGCTGACATCGGAAATGCCTGCGGCGATGACCCGTCGGCGGCGTGTGACTGGGTGTTTCAACAGACACACAACAAGTGGCTCGCAGGTGCCGCAGAGTGGGTGGTTGCGAAACCGCTCACGGTTCTTGCGGTGATAGCGGGTGCGTTCATCGCCAGCAGGCTTTCTCGGTGGTTCATAAAGCGTTCGATGATCCAGGTGCTCGGATCCCGGTCTGAGCACCGTCGACGCTGGCTGCGTGACAAGACCCCCTCGGCGCTACTGCACACAGAGGAATGGAGTCTGCGTGCCGATGCAAGGGTCCAGGCCCTGACAGCGGTGTTTCGCAGTATTGCTTCGATCATCATCTGGTTCACCGCGCTCATCTGGATACTGGCGATCCTGGAGATCAACCTGCGCCCGCTCATTGCCGGCTCCGCGATCGTGGGCGTAGCGCTCGGCTTCGGGGCCCAGAACATCGTGCGGGATTTTCTGGGTGGGATATTCCTCGTCATCGAAGACCAGTTCGGCGTGGGCGACATCGTGGACCTGGGTGGCGACACCCGCGGAACAGTGGAGAAGATCACCCTTCGGGCAACGCGAATCCGCGACGTGAAAGGCACTGTCTGGCACATCCCCAATGGAGAGATCCGTCGGGTGGGGAACAAGTCCCAGGAATGGGCCCGGGCGCTGCTCGACATCGAGGTGGATGCTGCCAACGATTTCAATCTGGTGCGCTCGGTCATCTCTGAAACGGCTTCGGAATTTGTCGAAGACGAACGCTGGGCTGTCGATGTACTCGAACCCCCCGAGGTGTGGGGAATCGAGGCGTTCACCTCTGATGGCTATGTGGTCCGTCTCGTTCTCAAGACGCGTCCGGCATCGCAGTTCGGCGTCATGCGTGAGTTGAGAGCCCGACTGAAAGTCGCCTTTGACGAGGCCGGAGTGACGCTGCCAAGTGGCCGCACAGACACGACCGGCGACGACCAGCAGGATGCTGATGGTGGGCAGGGTTCAGGAGGGTCCGGCTCCGGTCGTGATGTCCCCCTGGTCCATCCACGGCGCATCGACCCGTCCGCGACGTGATCGATACGCGAGCGCAATGGCCACCGCACCCCTTAGGCGGGCACTTTGTGGTCACACCGAGAGGATCACACCGAGAGGGCGACTGAAACGTTTGGCTGCACACCCTCGACGATCTCCAGTGTCGAGACGATTCCGGCTTCGCGTATGTCGGCTTCGGCGTGGCGTAGCGCGTCGACGCGCTCGGCGGTGTCTGTGACGACCACCTTGTCGACCCCGGTGCGCAGTGACTGCTTTGCTTCGGTCTTTGCCTTTCGGATATCACCCAACACCGACGCGGCAACCTCGTAGATCAACTCGTCGGTTCCATCGGCGCCTTGTCGGATGGCTTCGGCATCCGGCCATGCGCAGCGGTGGATCGAACCCTCCTGCCACCACGACCAGACCTCCTCGGTCACGTAGGGAAGGAACGGTGCGAAGAGGCGCAACAGTGTGGAAAGGGCCAACTGGAGAGCGGTCTGAGCCGAGGACGCCGCTTCGTCGCCCTGGGCGCCGTAAGCGCGCCCCTTGACCAGTTCGAGGTAGTGGTCGCAAAAGGACCAGAAGAAGGTCTCGGTGCGCTCGAGGGCGCGGGCGTAGTCGTAGCCGTCGAACGCCCCGGTTGCCTCGTCGACCAACTTCGCCAGACGAGTGAGCATGGCCCGGTCGAGCGGATTGGTGATTGCGCTCAGATCCGTGCGGGCCACCGGTTTGTCGTCCTCGCCTAAGGCGAGAGCGAACCGTGAGGCGTTGAGGATCTTGATGCCGAGGCGTCGTCCGACTTTCATCTGACCCTCGTCGAAAGCGGTGTCGGTGCCCGGTCGGCCGCTGGCGGCCCAGTAGCGCACGGCATCGGCGCCGTATTCATCGATGAGATGCACCGGGGTTACCACGTTGCACTTGGACTTGGAAATCTTCTTGCGGTAGGAGTCGAGGACCACGCCCGAGATCGACACGTTCTTCCACGGCAGTGAGTCGTGTTCGAGATGCGCCCGCAGCGTGGTCGAAAAGAGCCAGGTGCGGATGATCTCGTGCGCCTGCGGACGCATGTCCATGGGGAAGGTGCGGGCAAACAGGTCGTCGTCCTCGCCCCACCCGGTGGCGATCTGGGGAGTGAGCGACGATGTGGCCCAGGTGTCCATCACGTCGGGGTCACCGGTGAACCCACCCGGTTGACCCCGCTGACCTTCGTCGTAACCCGGAGGTGTCTCGCTCGACGGGTCGACAGGAAGACAGGCTTCGTCGGCGACGATCGGACTGTGGTAGACCGGCTGACCGTCGCTGTCGAGTGGGTACCAGATCGGGAACGGCACCCCGAAGAAGCGCTGGCGTGAGACGAGCCAATCGCCGTTCAGGCCCTCGACCCAGTTGTCGTAGCGCACGTGCATGTGGGCCGGGTGCCAGTCGAGTTGGCGACCCCGCTCGAGCAGGGCGGCTCTCAGATCCTCGTTGTGTCCACCGTTTCGGATGTACCACTGGCGCGATGTCACGATCTCAAGTGGGCGGTCGCCTTTTTCGTAGAACTTGACCGGGTGGGTGATCGGTTTGGGTTCGCCGTCGAGGTCACCCGAGCTGCGCAACATCTCGACCATCAGTTCGCGAGCGCTGTGGGCTGTCTTGCCCACAAGCTGTGCGTAGGCCTCGGCAGCCCGGTCTGATTGTGCGATCACGTCTGGGGCATCTGTGATGATGCGGCCGTCGATGCCCATCACCGAGCGGGTCGGCAGGTTCAACTCTCGCCACCACACGACGTCGGTTAGGTCGCCGAATGTGCAGATCATGGCGATACCGGAACCCTTGTCGGGCTCGGCGAGTTCGTGCGGGTGTACCTCCACCTCGACTCCGAACACGGGGGTTTTCACCGTGGTGCCGAAGAGCGGCTTGTACCGCTCGTCATCCGGGTGTGCGACGAGGGCCACGCATGCCGGGATCAACTCGGGACGGGTGGTCTCGATGTAGATGGGGCCGCCGTTGTCGCTTCGTTGGAACGAAATGCGGTGGTACGCACCCGGGCGCTCACGATCTTCGAGTTCCGCCTGGGCCACCGCTGATCGGAAGTCGACGTCCCAGAGCACCGGTGCCTCGGCCTGGTAGGCCTCCCCTCGGGCCAGGTTGTGCAGGAAGGCCCGCTGCGCGACGCGCTGGCAGTGCTCGTCGATGGTGGCGTAGGTCATTGTCCAGTCGACCGACAGGCCGAGCTTGCGCCAGAGATCCTCGAAGGCTTTTTCGTCTTCGACCGTGAGGTGGTTGCACAACTCGATGAAATTGCGACGGCTGATGTGGGTCGGCCGTGTTCCCTTTTTCGGCGGCTCGCTCGGCGGCTCGAAGTCGGGGTCGTAGGGGAGTGATGGGTCGCACTGCACCCCGTAGTGGTTCTGGACCCGGCGTTCGGTGGGTAGTCCATTGTCGTCCCAGCCCATCGGGTAGAAGACGGCCTTGCCACACATCCGCTGGTAGCGGGCGATCGTGTCGGTGTGGGTGTAGGAGAACACGTGACCCACGTGCAGCGAACCGCTCACCGTCGGCGGGGGGGTGTCGATGGAGTAGACCTCGTCACGGCTCTTCGTGCGGTCGAAGCTGTATGTCCCCCGGGCCTCCCACTCGGGAACCCACCGGTCCTCGAGGCCTTCGAGAGTTGGTTTCTGCGGTACCGACCAGAGGTCGGCGGGCTTGGGGGGCGTGGCGTTCATCGGGGCCAACGTAGTGCGTTGTAGCGTGTTCGATCGTGTTGAGACTGTTCGATACCGCCGCAGGACGTGTCGTCCCGTTCGAGCCACGTACGCCCGGTGAGGTGTCGATGTACGTGTGCGGACCCACCGTCTACGGTCCTCCGCACCTCGGACACGGCCGTTTCGCTCTCGTGTTCGATGTGCTGCGGCGCTACCTGCTGTGGTCCGGCATGAAAGTGCGTTACGTGTCGAACATCACTGACATCGACGACAAGATCATCGAT
>CAYQFM010000023.1:4141-8812 GCA_964416735.1 uncultured Iamiaceae bacterium
GAACTCGGTGTCGACACCGCCCGGGTTGCCGGAGACAACGAGACGATCTGGTACGAGGTGATGGACTCTTTGGGCGTCATGCGCCCGGATGTCGATCCGCACGCCACGGCGTACGTGGACCAGATGGTCGAGTTGGTCGAGCGGTTGGTTGCCGCCGGGAGCGCGTATGAGACCTCCGACGGTGTGTACTTCAGCCCGGGGGTGGTCGATGACTACGGACTTCTGGCACGTCAGTCGATCGATTCGCTTCAGGCCGGTGCGCGTGTCGAGGCCAACGAAGAGAAGCGCTCACCGATCGACTTCGTGCTCTGGAAGAAGGCCAAGCCCGGCGAACCGTCATGGCCTTCGCCGTGGGGGCCGGGGCGTCCCGGCTGGCACACCGAGTGCGTGGTGATGTCGCTCGACCTTCTCGGCGAAGGGTTCGATATTCACGGTGGCGGACAGGATCTGGCCTTTCCGCACCACGAGAACGAACGTGCGCAGGCGCTTGCGGACGGAAACCGTTTTGCCACGCACTGGGTGCACAACGGTTTTGTCGAGGTCGGCGGCGAGAAGATGTCGAAGTCACTTGGCAACTTCACGAACCTGACCGAACTGCTCGCGGTTGCCGACGCACGTGCCTACCGCCTCTTGGTGCTCAGGTCCCACTACCGCTCACCGCTCGACGTGAACCGATCCACAACCGATGACGCATCACGCGCGCTCGAGCGCCTCGACACGTTTGCCAAGCGTGCGGAGTCGTGGCCCGAGGTGGCTGCTGACCCGGATCTTCTCGGGAGGTTCCGGGCACACATGGATGACGATCTCGACACGCCGGGTGCCATCGGCGAACTGTTTGGCATTGTGACCAGGGCGAACCAGGCGGCTGATTCGGGTGACATCGACGCCGCTGCGACACTGGCTGCAACCGCCCGGGAGATCTGTGTCGCCGTGGGCCTCGAGTTGCGCACGGAAGTTGCCGCCGTTCCCGAAGAGATTCTGGCGCTGGCAGCGAAGCGCGACGAAGCGCGAGCGGCAAAGGACTGGGCTGCCGCTGATGCGTTGCGTGACGAGATCCAGGGTCTCGGTTACGTGGTGGAGGACTCGGCGCAAGGCACGCAGGTCAGGCCGGGTTGACCGGGTTGAGCGGGTTGAGTGGGTTGGTCGGGTTGGTCGGGTCGACAGGTGAGATCAAGAAACCAGCGTGAGCCGTTGCCCCCCGGCTACGGGGTCATATGGTCCACCGTTGCAATCGACCTGATCGGATTCGGCATTGTCACACCCATCCTTCCGCAGTATGCGGAGCGCTTCGGGATGTCCGGGGTCGCCATTGGAATGCTCTTCGCGTCGTTTTCTCTGGCGCAGTTGATCTTCGCCCCGGTTTGGGGTCGCATATCGGACCGGGTCGGCCGCAAGCCTGTGATCATCGTGTCGCTCTTCGGTACGGCGATCGGGAGTTTCCTGACCGGAGCCGCCGGCAGTGTCGTGATTCTGTTCATCGGACGCATCATCGACGGCATTTCCGGAGCCAGTGTCTCGGTTGCGCAGGCGGCGGTTGCGGACGTGGCGCCCGAGGAGAGGCGTGCCGGTCTGTTGGGCATGTTGGCGGCAGCCTTCGGGGTGGGCTTTGTAGCGGGACCCGCAATCGGTGCGCTTGCAGCGCTCGGAGGAGCGCACGTTCCGTTCTTCGTGGCGGCGGCCATTGCGTTTGTGAACGCTTTGGTGGCGCTCAAGCGGCTACCCGAGACCAAACCCGCCGATATCGGTTCTGACCCTTCCGGGATCGAACACCTTCACATACCGCAAGACACCCCGGTGGCCGTGCGTTCGAGGATTCTGCGTCTGATAATTCTCGCCTTTGTGGGGATGGTCGCGTTCAGTGGTTTCGAGGCAACCTTTGCGCTACTGGCTGAACATCGATTTGGTCTGACCATCTCGTCGACGGCTGCCGTGTTTGCGGTGATCGGCATTGCGCTGGTCGTTGTTCAAGGGGTGTTGGTGGGCCGTGTGAACACGAGGCTGGGAGAGTCGAGGACCCTGCGAGTTGGCCTTGTGGCCAACACAATCGGATTACTGAGCCTGTCGATCGACGGGGGTTGGCTCCTGCTGGTTTTGGCACTTGCCTTGTTGGTCGTGGGTCAGGGTCTGTTGACCCCAACGCTCACATCGGCGGTGGCGGGCCTGGCGTCGAAGAATCGTGGCACGTGGCTGGGATGGCAACAGTCGGCCGGTGGAGTGGCCAGGGTGATCGGGCCGGTCCTGGCGGGTGCGTTATTCGAGCACGTGGGTCTGGGGGCGCCCTATGTGGTGGGTGGCGTCATAGTTGCCATCGCTTTGACGCTGGTGCCGGTAGGCTTAGAAGTTACCGAGCGGTAACTTAGTACATGAACCCCGGTTGTCCGGTTTGTCCGGTGGGCTTGATCCATACACGAATCGTCTGAGGGAGAATCCGATGTCCGACGTGTCTTTCCAGTTGAACGAAGAGCAACAGACCCTCAAGGACTGGGTTCACCAGTTCGCCGTCGATGTGATCCGCCCTGCGGCAGCCGAGTGGGATGAGCGCGAGGAGTTCCCGTGGCCGATTGTCGAGGAGGCAGCACGCATCGGGCTCTACTCGATGGACTTTCTCGCCCAGTTGATGCTCGGTGACCCCACCGGGCTGTCGATGCCGATTGCCAACGAAGAATTGTTCTGGGGCGATGCGGGTATCGGCCTGGCGATCATGGGCTCCGGTCTTGCAGCCGCGGGGATCTTCGGTAATGGCACCCCCGAGCAGGTCGGTGAATGGGTTGCCCAGTGCTATGGAACTCCGGACGATGTCCATCTGGGGGCGTTCTGCGTCAGCGAACCCGACGCCGGCTCGGATGTCTCTGCTCTGCGAACCCATGCTGTCTATGACGAGGCAACTGATGAATGGGTGATCAACGGCACCAAGGCATGGATCACCAACGGGGGAATCGCCGATGTTCACGTGGTTGTGGCCACCGTCGACCCTGAGCTGAGAAGCCGGGGGCATGCCAGTTTCGTTGTGCCCAAGGGCACCAAGGGCCTCTCACAGGGCCAGAAGTACTCGAAGCTCGGTATCCGTGCCTCGCACACGGCCGAGGTGGTGCTCGACGACGTCCGGGTTCCCGGTCGGTGCCTGCTCGGCGGCAAGGAGAAGTTGGACGAGAAGCTCGCCCGTGCCCGCGGAGAGGCCAAGGAGCACACGGAAGTCGCCGGAGTCGCCAAGGCGAAAGGGAAACAACCCGCCATGCTCACCTTCGAGGCAACCCGTCCAGCGGTTGGTTCCCAGGCGATCGGAATTGCCCGGGCGGCCTACGAGTACGCGCTCGACTACGCACGTGAACGCGAGGCGTTTGGACGGCCTATCGCCACCCACCAGGCAATCGGCTTCATGCTCGCCGACATGGCAACCGAGATCGACGCCTCACGGTTGCTCGTGTGGCGTGCCGCGTGGTTGGCCCACAACGGCAAGTTCAAGAATGCCGAGGGTTCCATGTCGAAGCTGAAGGCCGGACGCACCGCCGTGTGGGCCACCGAACGGGCCATTCAGGTGCTCGGTGGGTACGGCTACGTGAAGGACCATCCGGTTGAGCGTTGGCACCGCGATGCGAAGATCTATGACATCTTCGAAGGCACCGAGCAGATTCAGCAGTTGGTCATCTCGAGAGCGATTACCGGCCTGCGTGTGGAGTGAACCGCGCGGGTTTCAGTAACCGGTGGTCGACGTTGATGAACCGAGGAATGTGACCATGAAGATCAGGATTGTCGGGATTGCCCCGAGGCCGATCGAAACGAGCGCCCAGGTCTTTGCATTCTTCGCTGATTGCTGGGCTCCGTAGTAGTCGCCGGCATTCCATTTTGAATCCACTTGAGCGGCGTAGACGATGCTGACAATACCCAGCGGAAGGCAGCACAACAGCGTTGCAATGATGGCCAAAGCCAGATTGGATGACGGTTTGTTGTAGCCGATCGGCGGACGTGACCCGTATGTCTGACCGTAAGAGGTGTACGGGGTCATGTTGGGATATGGCGGCTGCGCAGCCTGGCTCGGGTCCCACGGCGGCGGACTCGCCCCCGTGATGGGATTTGCCGACATGAGTCGGAACTTCTCGGACTCATATTCGGCTTCGCTCACTTCACCACGGATGCGTTTGGCCTCCAAGAGCAGAAGTTCGTCATCTGGTTCGCCAGGTGTGGTCATTGCACCCCTTCGTGTCCGCTGTGGGAAAATACTGCCACACCGGTGTGACGCGTATCATCGGTTCACTTATTCACCCTCATGCGCACATGGTTCTTTGTGCAGATCTACTTCCGAGGAGTCGGTCGATATGCGTTTCCAGTGGATTCGATCGAAGGTTCTGCTTTCGATTGCGTGTGCGCTTCTTGTAGCGGGTATCGCCTCTGGTTGCTCGTCAAAGAAGAAGGACCCAGATTCCTCATCCAAGGACACCACCAGCGTTACAACCGCTGTTGCGAACGGCCAAGGTGGCTCGGGAGAGCAAACACCCGACCAAGGTGGTGGTCAGGCCGCACCGGGTTCAGATGGTGTCGACCCGAATGCACCAGTGAGCGTCCAAGAGGGCGTCGTCCCTGCAGACGTAGACCCTTCGGTACCGTTCGAGCAGAAGGTGTGGGAACTCGACCTGATCGAGAGCAACGCTGTCGTCGATGCGGTTATGCCGGTGC
>CAYQFM010000023.1:8822-16815 GCA_964416735.1 uncultured Iamiaceae bacterium
CCAGCCTGCAGCCGGTCATGGAGAAAGTGGCGGTCCAGTTCGAGAAGGACAAGGTCACCGGTAACGGGGGGTGCAACTCTTTCAGCGGTTCGCTCTCGATTGACGGTTCAAATATCAAGATCGGCGAAATTGCCACTTCGGGAATCCCGTGTGGCGTTGCTGAAGACGAAGCGGCCGAGAAGGAGTTTTTCAAGCAACTCCGGTCAGCGACCTCAATTGCGATCGAGCCAGCCCGCGTGGTCTTGACCATCAGCGATGGAACACTGGTGTTCAAGCTCTTTCACACCGGTGAGTAGCGGGTGACTTTCATACCCGGCCGCCATATCGATATTCAGACGGCGTGATCCACCTGGTGGATAATGGCTCCGCTGGCGATCGTGACCGCTACGCATGCCGGGTCAAGCCTACGGAGAACTTCGGGCAGGGACTTGTTGAGAACGACCAAGTCGGATGGTTGGCCCGGTGCGACCGATCGGATCTGTCCACCTGGATCGTGAGCCGATGAGAGAAAGAGCCCGAGTGCGTCACTGGCGTCGAGTACTTCCTCACATCCGAGGACCGCACCCGTTGGTGTTCTTCGGTTGATGGCCGCCGCTATCGCCTTCCATGGATCGAAATTGCCGTAGGGCGAGTCTGTGCTCCCAGCTACGCGCACGCCACTGTCGATGAGACTTCGGACCCGGTAGAGATCGTCAAGATCTTGTCGGGTCACCTCTGCCAGGTACTGGTCACCCCGCTCGGAAATGAAGTTGGGTTGGGTCACCACCCGCAATCCGAGGTCAGCGATCTTGGTGGTGAGCTGTTTCGGGATCACCGAACCGTGTTCAATCCGGTCCCCGTCTCTAGCTCCCACCTGGTCCCAGGCGGCAAGTGCCATAACCAGCGCCGACCTGGTGACACAGTGCACTGCAACGCAGCGGTTGTTGTCGTGCGCCGTAAAGAACGCGGTGGCCAGGTCATCGAGCGACGGAAGTTCGTGATCGGCAATGACCACCTTGACCGGGCCGGGTATCAGCGGGTCGGGAAAAGTGTCACCCGCCAGTTCGACCCCACCCATGACGTGGATTTTCTGGGGCATCGAGCGTGCAGAATCAGCCAAGGCGAGAAGCTGGGCGTGATCGTTGAATGGCGTGGCATCGGTGACCCCGGTGACGCCGAGTGAGGCAAGATCTGCTCCGAGCTCGGCAACGTCCGGAGGAATCGATGCGCCAAGGCGTTCACGCAGCCAGTCGTCCTGGCGCCAGAGGCGCCCGGTGGTCCGCAACGGATCGGTTGCGGACAGGCCGAGGACATCGCACGCACGGGTATCGAGGATCCAGAGAGCCCCGGAACGGTGTTGGATGCGGACGGGTCTCTGACACCCTGGAATCATTGTGATCAGGGCATCGAGGCCCTCACGGTCCAGATCTCCGGCAACGGACTCGTGGTAGCCGACACACCGGATCCACTCGCCGTCGGCCAGTTCTTGGTCGGCATTCCGAAGTGCCGCCACCAACTCGTCTCGGTCGTTGACTTCGGGTGGGCCGACCACCACGGATCGACGGGCGGCCGCGGTAGCGAGCAAATGGATGTGGTGATCGTGAAGGCCCGGGATGACCGGACGACCCTTGCCTTCAACGACTACCTCTGCGTCGATGACGTGTCGTCCAGGTGGACCAACCGATGCGATGATGTCACCGTCACACACGACGTCGACCAGGCGTTCACCGACGGATACCTCACGTAGCAGCAACGTCGGCTCTTCGTTCATTGCCTGCACCTGCTCACCGGCGGATTCCGAGTTCCGTTAGCACCCGGTTGGTATCAACCCCGACATCGTGGGCGTGAGTTGTGACCCGGCGTGCCCGTGGTGGTGACGGTTCGATTCCGGCGGGCACACTGAGAGTCGGGCCTGACGCGGCCTTGGCCGTGGCGGATAAAGCAACATCGATCAACCCGGTAAATCCGGTTTCCACGGCGTCCAGACACGCTGCCGCAGTGACGAAACCTGTCAAGGGGTCGGCAATGGCATCACCGCAGAAGAGGGGTTGATCGTTGTCCCATACGACCAGTCCACCTGCTACGGCGGTGTCGTCGCCGAAACCGACCCGGTTGGCGTCGTGGCCGGTTCGTCCGTAAGCAGTGATGGAGGCCCATATCCGGGGTCCTCCGGCGGCAATCAACTCGCTGGGTCTGATGCCCAGATGCTCCCAAGCTCGCGGTCTTGAAGAATCGATCACAATGTCGGCCTTCATCAACAATGCCCGGAGGTCGTCCACTCCGGCCGGGTGCCTGATATCCAGTGCCACGCACTCCTTGTAGGCGTTGAGCAGGTCGAAGAAGTCCCTCGGCCCAAGGCGCGCGCCGTCGGGCCTGTGTGTCGATTCGACCTTGATCACCCGGGCGCCGCACAAGGCTAGAAGATGGCTGCAAAGAGGTCCGGCCCAGAGTGCGCTCAGGTCCACGACGATGGCCGTTTCGATATCCATCGTCATGGTGTCTACGGACTTATTCGGATGAGTGACCTCCGTGGTGACTACCGGGGGGCGGTCGGGTGTTTCCCCCAGTGCGGCCACTGCCATCTGGAGCAGTTGTGCCCGCTCCAGCAATGGGTGTGTCTCGCTGCAGTTGACGCTGTCGGCAATGACCGCCCAGAGCAACTCGTCGTCAACGGTCGTGTTGTTCGGCAGCGAACCGCTCGGATGTGTCCCGCTGAGCCAGGCGGGCACAAGGTCGATGTCCTCGGGTCGTGGCAGCGAGACAGCGATGAAGCCATCGGCCGTTGGCAGGATCTGACATGCGCCTCCGCAGCTGATGTTTCCGCGAGAACTCAGCCCGCTGATGGCAGCACGCTCCGCAAGCAGGGCAGCAACGTCGACGTCGGGAAACCGGTTGGCGAGATTGGCAACGAAGGTCATCAATCCACTCGGTGGCCCAATGGGTTGTCGCTCGGACCGGCCGGTGATCGCCATCAATCCGCAACGTGCCCAAGCTTCGATACTGGTCATCCGATGGCCTCAGCCGAAGAGCTCGTAGCGCACGCCCAGAAATGTATAGGTGGCAATGGCCCTGCGGTCTCGCGTGAAAAGAATTCGATTGTTGACCCGTGCAGCCTCCCCGACCAGTGCGTCGTAGGTCATCCCGCCGTTGACTCCGCTCGTCGCGAGTTTGTGGAGCAATGCACCTTGCTGCTTTGCATCTAGCCGGCAGGAATGGGGGAATGCTGCGGTCAATGCTTCGATGACGTCGATTGGTGGAATTCCGGCGCGGCCGGGATGTCTGGTCAGGACAGAAAAAGTCTCGAAAGCCGCATGACCCGCGAGCGCGGCACGTGTTTGGTCGAGCGCAGCAACACAATCGGCGTGTGCCGTATGGGAGGCGTCGAGGTACGCGACGGCGAAACTGGCGTCGACGGCGATCCGCTCGGCGTTGGCGTCTGATGGGTTATCGCTGGTCGGCATCTCGTAGGCGCTGAACGTCCAGATCGGTGAGTAATAGACCATCGACGGCGGGAAAATAGGGCCTCCCGTCGTCGCTCCATTGGAGACGACGTTTCGGCGTGGAAATGGGACTCATGCGAATGGAATCGCCTTCGATCTGGATGGTCAGTGCCGTATCCGGCTGTAGATCCAGGCGATCCCGAAGCTCCTTTGGGATGACGATGCGACCCGCTCGGTCTACCGTTACCATCATGGTTGCCAATCTACCATTGACGTGGGTAACCCGCTTGCGCGGATCCCGCGAAGATGATGCCGACCATGGTATTGGACGCCATGAGAACCTGAACTGAGAGTTGTATGTCCGACCCGAGGCTTCATGAAGTAGACGCAGCGGTGTTGCTCGATGAGCTCGAGCGTGGGACAGCGCCGGACCGGTTTGCCACGACCACCGGGGGTCTGGTTGTGGTCCGGGTGGATGATGACGAATGCTCACCGGGACCTCGTGCGATCAGCGCGATGATGACGGCCCCGTTCATCGTCGTCGTTATCGGATCTGAGACGATGCACACGTGGACCCAAGAATCTGAAAATGGATGGCGGAGTCTTGCGGACGTGGTGGTCGCTGATTCTTCAGCCGATGACATCGCGGAAACTTACGAGTTGTGTCCGCGGGCGTCAGTTGCTTTGGCGCTCTTGTTGCGGTCGCAGGAACGGCTCGATGTCGGTGGCGGGGTTGTTGCCGAGTCAGCCGTTTACTCCACCCTTCAGAGCGGCCCCGAGTTCGCCGCATGGAGGGCGGCCCATCCGATCCGTCCACGGCATCCTGATGATTTGAAATCCAGGGTGGCGGTAAGCCGTGACGACGGACGACTCGATGTGGTGCTGACGCGGCCACATAGACGCAATGCGTTGGACATGCGGATGCGTGACGAGTTGTCGGAGGCCTTGGACGTTGCCCGGTGGGATCCGACAATCACCGAGGTCTCGATTCGCGGCGAAGGGCCGAACTTCTGCGCCGGGGGCGATCTCGATGAGTTCGGCATGTTCGACGACCCGGCTACCGCTCATCTCGTGCGGTTGCAGCGCCACATCGGCCTGTCGATGGTGGGCCTTGATGCCCGTGTGACCGTGCAGGTCCAAGGGGCCTGCGTCGGTTCGGGAATGGAGATTGCTGCATTCGCGGATCACTGCGTGGCGGCTTCAGACACCACATTCTCACTGCCGGAGGTTGGGATGGGCCTTGTGCCTGGCGCAGGAGGGACCGCAAGTGTGACGGCGCGGATTGGTCGTCACCGAACAGCATGGTTGGCGCTGACCCGCCGCAGCATCGACGCGAATGCAGCGCTGGAATGGGGACTTGTCGACGAAATCGTCGACTATCGCGGTCAGGAGTCTGACGCGTGAAGATCCGCCCAGCGTTTTCCGCCGTAGCGCTCGATGATCCATTCGATCAGCAATCCCGTCACTGCTGTGACCGAATCGGTGGCGGCGGTCAGGTCCGCTGCCTGGAGGGTTGCTCCCAGCAGGTTGTGGGTGACGCCCACGTTGTAGAGATTGTCATCCACCTTTGACAGCGAGATGGTTCCGAATGGGCTTTCTCCGGCTTTGGTAGCAATCTGTTCGAAGAGGTCCGGGGAACCTGGTACGTCGAACACGGCGATCGACGACACCTTCACGATGGTCAGCGGAGTGTCCAGACCGTGCCAGTCGACGACGTCCACGAACACCCTGGTCGACCCTGCCGGGTAGATGATACCGCCGTCGTCGAGTTCGGTGACGCCTTCGACCGCCGTACGGAGCTGCTCCAGTATCCGGTCGCGGACCTCGATGACGCCCGTCATTTCGCTGTGAGACTGTCGCGCACGACACGCCGCAAAATCTTGCCTGTTGCCGTCTGTGGAATCTCGTCGCGGATCTCGACGAGATCCGGCGTCTTCGAGGAACGCAGGTGATCCTTCACCCAGTTGCGGAGTTCCTCAGGGGTGACTGCGGAATCCGAAATCACGACGACTGCGGCAATGCTTTGGCCCCACTCGGGGTCGGGGATGCCGACCACGGCAGCTTCCTGAACGGCCGGGTGACGGTACAGGACATCTTCGATCTCGTCGGGTGCGATGTTCTCGCCGCCGCGGATGATGATGTCGTCCGAGCGACCCTCGATGAACAGATACCCATCGGAATCGATCCGACCCCGGTCGTGAGTGGCGAACCAGCCCTCGTCGTCCACCCCCGATGCGCCCTTGTACTCACCGGAGACCTGTTCGCTGCGCACCATTACGTCGCCGGTCACCCCGGGCTCAACCGGGTTGCCATCGTCGTCATTGATACGCAACTCGATGCCGGGCACCGGCTTTCCGGCGGATCCCAGCCGGGCTCTCACGGATGGGTCTTCACTGGCAATTGCGGCACGGTGCTCATCAGGGCCCAGAACCGTGATGGTGGAACTGGTCTCGGTGAGACCGTAGGCGTTGATGAAATCGACGTTCGGGAATAGTTCGAGCGCCTTTTCGATCACCGGAAGAGGCATCTTGGCGCCGCCGTATGCGACCGAGCGAAGACTCGGCACATCGGCCACTTCTCCACCGAGTGCATCGACAATGCGTGACAGCATCGTGGGGACGACCATGGCGTTGGTGACGCTCTGGGTCTTCACGAGTTCGAGCCAACTCTCGGCCTTGAACGGGTCCAGGTAAACGATCCGACGGCCCGTGTACATGTTCGACAGGATCGTCGACATGCCTGCGATGTGGTACGGCGGGACGCTCACGATGATGGCATCTGTCTCCGCTGCTGAACCGAACTCCACGGTGTTGAAGATGTAAGCCGTGAGATTGCGGTGACGTAGTAGTGCCGCCTTCGGGGCCGACGTGGTACCGCTGGTGTACAGCACGACCGCCACCGCATCGGGATCACCAACCACTGGTGTCAGTTCAGGCGTTGCGTCGGACAGTTCCCGGATGTCGCTGATCAGGATCGTACGGTCGATGCCGAGAGCACTGACATGCTCGGCGCCCTTGGGGTCGGTGACGACTACCAGTCCCTCGTCGCGATGGAGCACGTCACGGAGTTGTTCGTCTGAAAGGCGGTAGTTGAACGGGACGAACGGCACGCCTGCCAACGCTGCACCGAACAGGCAGATGGGCAGCGCTCTGTCGTTTGTGGCCAGGTATCCGACCCTGCTGGCACCGGCTGCCTGAAAGTGGGCGGCCGCGGCGCGGGCCAGATCGTTCAGTTGACCGAGTGTCATGTTGGTGCCGTCGACGTCGGTTACCGCCACGCGGTCCGGACCGTTCCCGACAGCCATATCCAAGAGCAAACCGAGTTCCATACAACCTCCTGAGTCGGCGCAGCTTACCTGTCACCCGGCAGCCCACGCAGACCCGCCCAGGCAAGGCGAGCCATCATTGCTGCCAGTTGATCTGATTCCAGGGCAATGTTCCCTGCGAGCCATTGTCGACACGTCGTCTCTGCCATGCCGAAGATCCCGTAGGCCATGAGACGGCGTTGTTGGGTGTCCATTGACTCGACCGCAATCAGTTCGGTAATGGTGTCCACGATCCCGTCTTCGACCCGCATTGCCTCAGTGGTGAACTCAACATCGCGTCTCGTCTCGCTGGAGAAGAGAACTTCGAAGCCTCGGGGGTTGGCTTCGACCCACTTGAACAAGGCACGGAAACCATCCTCCACCTGTTGGCGGGGTGATTCAGCCGATGTGGTCGATGAGCTGATCTGGTGGTCCAACTGTGTGCCGAGATCTGCGAGGAGTTGGAGGATCAGGTCACGCTTGGATGCAAAGTGCTGATAGAGGATCGGTTTGGTGACACCGGCTGTTTCGGCGATGTCGTCCATGGACGTACCGTGGAACCCGTGGCGGCTGAATAGGGCGAGTGCCGCATCCAGCAGTTGTTGGCGTCTCTGCGGGGCGGGAAGGCGACGAGCGGTGCTCTTAGTCGTGCCCTTCGGTTGTGTCATTGGCCGTCGCGCTGCTCTTTTTGCGCCGCCTCATCTTTGACTGCTGCCCTGATTCCGTGGCTCAACACGATTGTCGGGATGAGCAGTACGGATCCAATGACCATGAATACCTCGATGACCGCCACCATCGCAGGATTGAAACCTCCCCGTGAGAAACCAATCACGAACACGACGAATGCGGTGAGCATGCAGAGATAACCGGTTCGCTGCCCGATCTTCACCCATTTGGCAAGAACTGCTCGCCGGTGCAGGACGGGGTCGTCGGCGGACGTCATGGCAACCAGCCTGCCTTATCGAGCAGCCCTTTCACCTCTTCGGCCATCACCTCGATGGAGAGTCGCGTCTCCACTAGCGCTCGGTTGTGCTCCAAGAGCTGCTGATCTGGAGCGGCCAGCCATGTGGTGAGAGGCCCGAGATCTGCAGGGTTGAACCACTTGAAACCGAGTTTCTTCAGCTCCGCTGCAACCGGGTAGTCAGCAACCACCACCGGACGTCGGTGCAGCGATGCTTCGATGGGTGGGTTGCCGAAGCCTTCCCAGGTGGAAGGAAACACGACAACATCGGCCGCGGCGTAGATGTCCTCCGGGTTGGACAGCGGCTTG
>CAYQFM010000023.1:16825-17315 GCA_964416735.1 uncultured Iamiaceae bacterium
TTGTGGATCACCCGACACGATGCAGCTTCGAGGAGTCTTTCGAGTTCTGATCCGAAGCCCTCCTCTGCTGGACCGGTCAGCCAGTAGGTGCCACCGAGGGATTCTGCGATTTCGAGAGCGGCGGGAATGTTCTTGCGCTCGATGGCCCGCACCGGATGTACGACCAGCAGTTCTTCGGGGGTGACCCCAATCGCCGCTCGGGCGACGGTGCGATTGCCGGGGAGTGCGTGGGTATCGAATCCGTTGTAGATGGTTGTCGCGGATATTCCCCGCTCGGCGAACTGGCCTCGAGTCAACTCGTTGACCGTGACGTGCTGCCACATTGGATCGTCCCAGATCGGGTCTCGTCGGTGGTCGTAGCGTTTGCGCTGCCATGGCGGATCGTGATGGTGCAGGATTGCTCGCCGACCTCGAAGTACGTCTGCCACAACCTCGGAGGCTCGGGGATTCATGGGGATGGTCAGCAGGTTTTCGACAACCACCAAATCGG
>CAYQFM010000024.1:0-413 GCA_964416735.1 uncultured Iamiaceae bacterium
GGAGGAAACGGCGCTGCTGGGCGCGCTGGTACTGGCGGTGCGGGTGGTGCAGGCGGTGGTCAGTTATCGGGCGTAGGTCAAAACGGCGCTAACGACAAGAATCAGTTTGGCGGGGGTTCTGGCGGAGGTGGCCAGCTAGGTGGCAGTTCTGGAGGCGCTGCTGACGGGGCCGCTGGCGGTGCCGGGGGTGGTGGCAGCGGCACCTCATTTACGCACTCCAATGTGATTAGCCCAAGCACTGGAGCGGGTGCCGCTGGTGGTGGTGGAAATGCCGACGGTACCGACGGCTACGTGAAGCTGTCTTTGGCTTAGTCAAAGCATTGGTCAAGCCAGCCGTCACCCGCGGAGCTTGGCCGAAATGGCGGGTCCAACCGCCCGGATCACACGCGAGCACACATCTATCAAGGAACAGG
>CAYQFM010000024.1:423-5864 GCA_964416735.1 uncultured Iamiaceae bacterium
TCCTGTGGCACAAAGACACGTTGGCGAAACCTCTACCGCTTGGCGGAGCCACTACAGCCACGTCGCAAGCACGGCCTCACCCTGTCAATCGCACGATCACAGCAAAGAGACCCATTGCCGTGAAGGTGGACCCGACCATCCACTTCATTGTCTGGCGGTGCAAATCGTGCATCTCGACACGTAGCACCCCGATGTCGGCCTTCAATTCGGTTCGCAGATCCGCGAAGTCTGTCCGTAAGTCAGCGAATTCTGTCCGTAGATCAGCAATCTCGATGTTGGTGAGGATGCGACTTTCTGCCAACTCCGCGCGCAATAGGTCGCGCGTGACAAGTTGATCCCCTTCGCCTGCGGGGAATTGCGACATCAGCGCATTGGCATCGTCGTCACCAAGCATCGGACGCAACTTCTCATAGATAGACGAGCGGGTACGAGCATCAAGAGCCATCTTCAACTTCCTCCACGATCGACGGATCAAAGGGGGAAGTACGGTTCAGATTATCAGGCGCGAAGCTTAGCTGAAAGGGTGGATTCAACCGCCCGGATCACACGCGAGCGCACATCGCCGACCTCTTCGTCGGTGAGCGTGTGGTCTGAAGCTTGTAAGCGCAGGGCGTACGCCAGGCTACGGACCCCTTCGGGGAGCGAGCCGCCACGGAAGACGTCAAAGAGTTCAAGTGCCACCAGAAGGTCGCCAGCGGCAGCGGTGATTGCGTGCGCGATCCGCGCCGCTGAGACGCTCTCATCGACCTCGAAGGCGAGGTCGATGTCGCTCGATGGGAAACGACTGATGGGGCTGTACCGGTGTCCGCCATGGACTTCTTGGAACACCGCATCGAGGTCGACATCCATCACAACAACACGGCCGGAGATCCCGAACGCCTCTGCCGCCTTGGGATCGAGTTCGCCCAAGGTGCCCACCGGCTCACCGGCCACCATGATCCGCGCGCACCGACCACGGTGCAGACCCGCCACCGGCACCTGATCGAGAACCCAGTCACGCACCGAAAGCGTTTCTGCAACGGCGGACCATGCCTCGATGGCCTCCAGGACATCGGCCTCGGAAATCACAGCCGTGGCGTGTTCGTGCTCATCAGGCAGAACCTCACCAGGTAGTGGAGGCCCAAACACCCGGCCGGTCTCGAATAGACGAACAGCCATGTTGCGGTGCGACTGATTGTATGAAACGGCCTTCAGCAGGCCGGGACGCAGCGAACTGCGCAGGACGGATTCTTCAGACGCGAGCGGATTGGTAATGACGACAGCACCCGGCTCGAGGCCCGCTCGCTCGAGGTCCCCCGGGGCCAGAAACGGCATCGGCATCGCCTCGTCGAGGCCAAGGCCCAGCAGGGCGTTGCGTACAAGCCGGCGCGAGTACTGGTGACGGGCGAGGCTTCCTATGCGATTGGACGGCGGGAGCGTCTGTGGGATCTTCGAATAGCCATGATGGCGGGCGATCTCTTCGATGATGTCGGTTTCGGTTGTCGTATCCGGTCGGAAACTCGGGATCACCACGAGTTGTTCACCCGGCGCAGCCCCGTCGGCCACCTCGAATCCGATGGGTTCGAGGTATGAAGCGATGTCGGACGCGTCGAGCTTCGTGTCCCCTGTATCGGTACCGAGAAGAGCGTTGACCCGCCCTGAACGCACCACCACCGGCAACCGTTCCGGCAGGACCCCGGCCTCGTTCACTGCTCCACCGACCAACGACGATCCGTCCAGCAACTGAGCGAACCTGAGGGCCGCCAGTTCGACGATCTGAGGGTCACAGCCCCGCTCAAAGCGCATCGATGCCTCGCTGCGAAGGCCCAGTCGTTGCGAACTGCGGGCGATGGTCATCGGATCCCACCAGGCCATCTCCAAGAGGACTGACGTGGTGGTCTCATCGATCTCTGTCGAGGCGCCACCCATCACACCGGCGATCCCGATGGCGACATCGTTGACATCTGCAATAACACCGTCACCCACGCCGAGGGTGCGTCCCACGTCATCGAGTGTGGTGATGGCCTCGCCGTCTCGTGCCCAGCGGACCCGTAGACCGTGGCGGCCCGAGGAATCTGTGTCGACCTTGGTGAGGTCATAGGTGTGGTTGGGCTGACCCAACTCAAGCATCACGTAGTTCGAAACATCAACCACACGATTGATGGGTCGCATGCCAGCGGCAGTGAGCCGATTCGCGATCCACTGCGGAGATGGACCCATGACGACGTCGTCGAGCACCCGGGCGTAGAAGCGACCGCATAGGTCCGGGTCGAGGATCTCCACACTCACGAGATCCGCCGTATTGCCTCCGGTGGTCGCGACCTGCGGCGTGGGGATTGTAAACGGCACCTTCAGGCGCGCGGCAAGGTCACGTGCAACACCGGCCACGGACATGGCATCTGGACGGTTCGGATTGATCTCGAGATCGAACAGCACATCGCGCTCGATGCCGAGTGCCTCTTTGATGTCGACACCCGGGTCGTGGTCGCCACTCAGGACAAGAATTCCGCCGTGGTCATCGCCCATGCCCATCTCAGCGGCCGAACACAACATGCCGTTCGATGTCTGGCCACGCATCTTGCGCTTGGCAATGGTCATGCCGTCGGGCATCGTCGTTCCGATGGTCGCGAGCGGGATCAGGTCCCCCACGGCCATGTTGAATGCCCCGCAACAGATCTGGAGGGCCTCGCCGTCGCCCGTGTCCACATCGACGAGTTGAATCCGATCCGCGTCGGGGTTCGGGCGCAGGTCGAGTACCTTGGCGACGATGATTCCGTCGAGACCGCTGCCGATGAACTCCATTGACTCGACGGCCATACCGAGGTCGCTCATCTCGTCCGCGAGAAGTTCCGGGTCCGCCTCGAACGGAGCAAATTCGTTGATCCACGAAAGAAGTACCTTCATCAGAACTGCTCCAGGAAACGGATGTCGTTGGTGAACAACTCACGAATGTCATCGACGCCGTAACGCATGAGCGCCAGTCGGTCTATGCCAAAGCCGAAAGCGAAGCCTGTCCATTCCTCGGGGTCGTAGCCCACCGCGACCATGACGTTGGGGTGGACCATTCCGCAGCCACCCAACTCGAGCCAGCCCGTGCGGCCGCAGGTGCGACAACCTTCGCCATCGCAGAAGATGCAGTTGATGTCGTACTCGGCTGAGGGTTCCGTGAAGGGAAAGTAGGACGGGCGCAAGCGTGAGTGGATTGAGCCACCGAAGTACTCGGCGGTGAACGCCTCGAGCGTTCCCGCAAGATCGGCGAAGCTCACCCCCCTGTCTATTACGAGGCCCTCGATCTGGTGGAAGACGGGCATGTGGCTGGCATCGGCGGTGTCACGGCGGTAAACGCGCCCGGGCATGATCGAGTAGATGGGTGGCTCGTTCGCCATCATCACCCTGATCTGCAACGGTGAGGTATGAGTACGCAACAACACGGACCCGGGTTCGCCAAGATCGACGTAGAGCGTGTCCCACATACCGCGGGCGGGGTGGGATTCGGGGATGTTGAGAGCTTCGAAGTTGTACCAGTCGGTCTCGACCTCGGGACCCTCGGCGACGGTGAATCCCATGCCCACAAACAGATCCTCGAGGCGTTCGCGCGTCTTGGTGACGAGGTGAGTGTGCCCCCTGTGGCGTTTGACGGTGAGTTCTGTGAGATCGATGTGCTCCGCGTCCAGCCGGGCGTCGTACTCGGTTGCCTCGAGTTCGCTTCGGCGGGTTTCGGCAACCGTAGTCATTGCCGCCCGCGCCGCGTTGAGAGCCTGGCCCACGTTCTTGCGCTGTTCGGGTTCGAGCGCGCCAAGCCGAGCCTTGAATGTGCTCAGCGGTGACTTCTTTCCAAGCAGTTCGATCTCAAGAGCACGCAACTCCTCGAGTGTCGCGGCAGCCTGAAACTTCGTCGTGGCTTCGGTCGCAACCCCGGTGATCTCGTCGATCATTCGCCAATCACCTCGTCAGTTCGCATTGGCACCATTCTGGTTTACCCTGCCGTCGTTCTCATATCTGAGCGACCGCTGGCGCATCGCCTCGAAGCACACGAGCGTCGTGGCCATGGCGACATTGAGGCTCTCAGCCCTGCCGACCATCGGGATAGTGCAGACGGAATCAAGGCGCTCGAGCGCATCGGGGCTGAGACCGTGTGCCTCGTTACCGGCCACCACCGCGATTCGTCCGCTCAGATCCGTCTCATGAAGTGGCTTTCCACCGTGGGCCACCAGACCGACGGTCACAAACGATGCCGCTGCAAGAGCGTCAAGCACAGTGGCGACGGCGGGGGCTTCCGCTAGCGGCACGTGAAACAGCGATCCCGCTGACGATCGAACGGTCTTTGGTGAAAAGGGATCAACCGAACCCTCACAGACCACCACTCCCCCGGCACCGAATGCCTCGGCGGAGCGGATGATCGTGCCCGCATTTCCAGGATCCCCGACCCCGGCCAGAACCACCACCGGACCCGGCTCCGCCAACGGAACGGGCTCCATCGACTGGCCAGGCTCCGCCGACGGGACGCCCTGCATACCGGCCCCGAGTCCATCGATGAACTCGTCGAGAGTCACAGAAGCACGCGACATGAGCGTCAGGACCGGTTGTGAGGTGACGGTGTCGGCCACGCGCTCGACCACCCCCGGAGCCACCGGAACCAACCTCGCACCACGCCCACTTGCGGCCGCGAGCATCTCAGTGACGCCTTGGGTGAGTTGCGCACCGCCATCGAAGTAAACCGCTATCGGCACCAAGCCGGCCTCGAGGGCCTCGCCCAACAATGTGGGACCTTCGACCACGAACTCACCGGCTTCGATACGCGCTCTGCGGCGCCCCAGGAGGCGCCGCAGATGCGAGATCTCGCGATTGTTTGATGAGAGCGGCTGGCCGATCACGGTTGCCGCCGACACCGCTGTCAGGAAGCCTTTTCCTGGGAATCGCCCGCTTGAGAAGCTGCAACCTGGGGAAGAGTTGCGCGCGCCACCTCGACGAGAGCGGTGAACGCTGCCGGATCGGTGACTGCCAGATCGGCGAGGACCTTACGATCGACGTCGACCTCGGCCTCGCGCAGACCAGCGATGAAACGGCTGTAGCTGATGTCGTTGAGCCGACATGCAGCATTGATGCGCTGAATCCAGAGCTTGCGGAACTCGCCCTTGCGTGCCCTGCGGTCGCGGTGCGCGTACTGCAGCGAGTGCATGACCTGCTCGTTGGCAGCCCGGTATGAGCGGCTCTTGTTGCCGTAGTAACCCTTTGCTCGCTCCAGGGTGGCGCGGCGGTGCTTACGGGCGGCCACAGAACGCTTGACTCTTGCCATCGGAAGCTCCTTTCAGAAAGTGGGGAAATGTTGTCGGAAATCGAGAGTTCGGATGCCGAATTCTCAGATACGAATTCTCAGATACCGAGTTGGCGGCGGGCTTTGGCGTGATCGCCAGGGGCAAGCACGCTGTCGCGTGCCAGGCGCCGCTTGCGCTTGGGGCCCT
>CAYQFM010000024.1:5927-17137 GCA_964416735.1 uncultured Iamiaceae bacterium
GGCATTGTTGCTGTGGTCCTTGTTGCTGTGGTCCTCTGGGAATGTTTCTGTCTTGCGCGAAATGACCGCTGCCCTACTGCTCTGCTGCGGGAGTTGCTTCGGTCGAGTCTTCGGTGGAACTTTCGGTGGAACTTTCGGTTGAGTCTTCGGTGAAATTCTCAGTGGATCTTGCGGGTGTATCGCCTTGCGTTTCGACCGGTGTCTCCACGGCGGACCCGCTGTTGGCTTCAGACGCCTTGGCGGCTTCCTTTTGCTGTGCGCTCTGGTGTGCAGCCTGGGCCTTCTTGTCGGGAGCGAGGACCATGGTCATGTTGCGACCGTCGATCTTGGGGTAGACCTCCACCTTGGCAAGGTGCGTAACCGCTTCGGCGACCTGGTCGAGAATGCGACGACCCAGTTCCGGATGCTGCATTTCGCGGCCTCGGAACATGATGGTCACCTTGACCTTGTGGCCTTCACCCAGGAACTTCTCCACCTTGCGTGTCTTGGTGTCGAAGTCGCCCTGGCCGATCTTGGGCCGGTACTTCATCTCTTTGACCACGACGTTGGTGCTCTTGCGGCGTGATTCTTTTGCCCGTTGAGCGGTCTCGTACTTGTACTTGCCGTAGTCCATGATCCGGCAGACCGGCGGGCTGACCTTGTCGGCCACCTCCACCAGATCCAGTTCCATCTCACGGGCCATTGCAAGCGCCTGTGGCAACGGCGTAATGCCGATCTGGGCGCCATCCGGGGCTACAAGGCGGACCTCTCGAGCTCGGATGCGGTCGTTGATCCTCGGTTCCTCACTGGGGGTTGCTATGGCCGTTCACTTTTCATCTATGCGCAGGTCTCCCTCTCGCTGTGGTCATGGTGTTGACGCAATTCCACATCTGGTGTGGTGCCACATCGGGTGCGGTAAGCGTCAGGAAAGCCGACGCCCACCTTCGGACCCGGTACGCGAACGACCGACCTCGGCGGGAAACGACCCGACGCACTCGGTGGACCGGTGGCCGGGTGGGGGTTGCAGAAACGCCAAACCCCGCTTTCCATAGGTTGTGCACATAGAGTAACAGGCCGACCGGCACCGACAAGACATCGGGCGGTCCGCCGGCGCGAACCAGCGCCATACGAGATCGAGCAACGGAGTTTGAAATGACCCTTTGGACCCCCGACGGCGAGGTGCCCGTCAACCGTGATGCAAATGCGCACGCACGTGACCATGCACATGACCATGGACACGACCACGACCACTCGCTGAGTGCCGAGGCGATGGCGGCTGCCGGAATCCCCGACTTCGACGATCTGTCGCCGGAGGACCGCGAACGGGCCGAGAAGATGGTTGCCGAGATGGCGGAGGTACAGGCCCAGATTGCCGCAGCACCCGCGGCGCAGGTACTGGCCAACCACGTGATCGGCATCTACGAACTGGCGGCCGTCCATCTTTCTCAGGAGCAGCCGAAGCTGGCCGAGGCCCGGCTGGCCATCGACGCTCTGGCGGCCGTGCTCGACGCTATTGGTGATTCGTTGGAAGCGGTGGCCCCGGGACTACGCGGTGCGCTCACCCAGGTTCAGATGGCGTACATTCAGCGACAAGGCGACATCGACAGCACCGATTGAACTTCACCGGGTACCGAGATCGCGTCGCTCGAAACCGATCAGCGCCACCGCGAATGCAACTGCGGCCATTGCACACAGCACGGCGACACGACCAACGTCCAGACCATTGGCAACGGGGTTGTCATGCGTGGCCCAATAGAACGGTGAAATCAAACGCACAGGTCGCAGCCATGTGGCTTGCGATGACATTGCGTTGATCAGATACGTGCTGGCAGCGATGGCCGCGGCAACCCCCGAGGCCATCGACCGCCTCCCGGTTGCGGCACCCACGGCGCATGCAACCATTCCCACGACCACGCCGAGAAGCACCAGGCCCAACACGGCCAGCAATAAGTTCACGCTTGAAATATCGAGGTCGACAAGAGGGGCACCTATAAACAAGACCGCCGCAACCACAAGGCCCATCGCAGCCAACTCGATCATCAACACGAAGGCCTTTTCCACAACAAAGGATCGTCGAGACACGGGTTGAGCCAGAACCAGGTCCAGTGTTCCGGCCTGTTCCTCCCCGGCCACGGAAGCCGCTCCGTGGGTAATTGCCAAGACAAGGATGAGAATTGGCACCATCGAAGCGAACAGGTACGTGTTGACAAAACTCGCTCCCGACGAGAAGTCAAGGCGCTGTCCCCCCAGAAAAACGTCCATCATCGTGTCGGGATAACTGGCAACGAGTTCGTTGAACTTCTCGGCGTTGGAATGAACCGTCGTATAGAAGGCGACGATGAATCCGACGTAACCAGCGAATCCCAGCCCCCATCCGACGAGGGGTCGCCTGACATCCGCAAGTCCGCGTCGGGCGATGGTGAAACGGGCGATGGGGAAGCAAGCGAAGGTGAGGCGGGACCTCACGAGTGCTGTTCCGGTTGATCGTCGGCGGTGTCGTAGTACGCGAGAAACATGTCCTCGAGGTCTGCCGGTTCGCTGAGGAAGTCGACCACCGTAAAGCGGGATGCAGCCTTGATTACCTGGTCCAGAGTTCCACCAACCGACATCGAAATGTTGGTGCCACCCGCTCCCCGGCCCTTCATTTCAGAGCCGTCCACTTCAACGCCGTCCACTTCAACGCCGCTGACACCGGCAAGCGCTGTGAACACGTCGGGGGTAACGAACTCGGCAAACCGAATCTCCACCCGGCGCAATGCTCTATTTCGCATTGATTCGACCGACTCCACCGCAACCATGCGGCCCTGGCGGATGATCCCCACACGGTCAGCCACCCTGCCCACCTCATCGAGTTGATGCGAAGACAGGAAGACGGTACGTCCCGCTGCGGCAGCCTCGCGCACCAGAGTGTGGAACTCGGCCTGCATGAGGGGATCCAGGCCAACGGTAGGCTCGTCGAGAATCAGAACCTCGGGCTCGTGCATGAACGCCTGTAGAAGGCCCAGCTTCTGGCGGTTGCCCTTCGACAAAGCAGCAGACGGTCTATTCATCTCGATGGAAAAGCGGTCGACCAACGCGGACACGACCGCAGGATCGACCTCACCGCGGATACCCGAGAACCACTCGACCAGCGTCCAACCATCAAGGTGATCATGAAGTTTGAGATCACCCGGTAGATAGCCGACGCGTCGTCGAACTTCGAGGCTGCTCGCCTGACAGTCGAGGCCCAACACCGACGCTGTACCGCTGGTTGGCCGCAACAGATCGAGCAGGACCCGGATGGTGGTCGTCTTGCCCGCTCCATTGGGGCCGAGAAAGCCAAAGACCTCGCCCGCCGACACGGACAGGTCGACGCTGTCGATGCCCCGGGATTTACCGTACGTCATGGTGAGCGCCCGGGTCTCTATGGCACAGGCGCTCATCTGGCAAGGCTCTTCAGTGCTGCCCGGGTTGGGGCGTGATGTCTGCACCTTCCCAGCGACCCAGGTGACCGGGTACAACCGCAAAGGTGACCGCCACTCCGACCTCGATGGTCCGGGACTGATCGGCAATGGCGGTGCAGTGGAAGAAGATCTCGTCACCGTCCACGCTGCGCAGCGTGCCGATGCCACGCGGGTCGTCGAAGGTCTCGACTACACCGCTGACCCGACGGCGTGCGAGCGAGGCCAGAGCTGATGGCGACAGCGATGATGACGAGGGTGTCGATGACGAGGGTGTCGATGACGAGGGTGTCGGCATCACGGCACAATCTTGGCTATGGGAAGCTCGATGATGTCGGTGGCACCAGCGTCCTTGAGGGCAGGAATGAGCACGTTGATCATCTTCTTGGCCACGACGGTCTCGACCGCGTAACCCTGGTCGCCGTAGAGCTCGTTGACCGTGGGCGCCTTCATGGACGGCAGCAGCGAGATGACGTCCTTCAGTGCATCGGACTTGATGTTCAGCTTCACGAGGACCTTGCCGCGGGCATCGAGCACGCCTTCGAGCAGAACCCGGAGTTGATACATGGCATGTGCCTTGTCGGGGTCCGCAGCCGACATTGGATTGGCAACAAGTTCTGTGTACGAAGTGAGAATGGTGTCGATGATTCGCAGGCCTGCGGCTTTGATGGCGCGGCCGGTCTCGGTGATGTCGACAATGCAGTCGACAATGTCCGGCACCTTGGCTTCGGTTGCCCCGTAGGACAGGCGGATATCGGCCTCGACGCCCTTGGACTCGAAGAACCTTCGCGTGAGCTCGGGGTACTCCGTGGACACCTTGACCCCGTTGGGAAGATCCTTCACAGTTTCAACCTTCGAATCGCCCGGCACCGCAAGAATGATGCGGACCGGGTTCTCCGTGGCCTTCGAATACTTGAGTTCACCGAGGCTCAGCACATCACTGGAGGTCTCTTCCACCCAGTCCCGGCCGGTGATACCCATGTCGAACAGGCCGTCTGCAACATATGCGGGAATCTCCTGCGGGCGCAGAATCCGCACCTCGTCGACCCGGGGGTCGTCGATCTTGGCTTTGTAGGCCACGGTGGAATCTCTCTGCACGCGCAGATCAGCGGCTTCGAAGAGTTCGAGGGTTGCCTTTTCGAGAGATCCCTTTGGGAGAACCAACTTGAGCATGGCTCCCACGGTACTTTCCCGGTACCCGCATCAGAAATGAGCACGAACTGCTGCTTCACCGACTACCACAGCCCATGCTGTGTGCCGACTTAGAATCGGAACTTTGCGACACGGGATAAGTGCTCGAGGTACCAAGCAGATGGCACAGATTTGGACCATGGTCTCACGGGCGACATCCAGACTGCGGCGATTGATGGACGGCGGTGGCGGTGTGTCCGGCACTGGCGTGTCCGGTGGTACTCCGTGCGCTCCCTGCGAGAAAGCGAAAGAGCTGAGACGGCAAGGCCTCGGTGCCAATTCGACCTCTGGGCTTGGCACCACTGACGCCTCAGGCAATGACTTCTCAGGCAATGCTGTAACGGACAATGACGTCTTGCGCAGGGGCGATCATGTCGTGGACGTGGTCATCGATGAGCACGTGGTGATTCTCGACAGCGCCAGCGACCGGACCTACGTACTCAACTCCACGGCGGCACTCATCTGGCTGAGCATCGACGGCGAGAGCACCGTACGGGCGATGATCAACCAAATGGCCGAGGATCTAGCGGTCGATGCGAAGATCATCGAAGTCGACATTCGCGAGATGCTCTCCCGGACGCTCGACGCTGGGATCGCAGTGGTTGCGCCGATCCGTTCCGACGACAGTTCCGCCGACAGTTCCGACGACAGTTCCAGCTCCGCAAATGAGGCTGTCTCCACCGTCGTCCCAACTGCATCCACTGTTCCCGATGTTGTATGGCCCCACTTGATCGGGCCACTCATGGCGAGCGGAGCGGTGTTCGAGGTGAGGTCCAACCACGCTGAAAGTGCAGAGGCTCTTCGTGGCATTCTCAGCGATCTACCCTCTGCGGGCAGTCGCGCAGACACCGGTACGGCCACCCGGACAGTCTTCTCGATCGTGGATGACTCCGATGGCGAGTCGCAACAGCTACAGGTCTGGATGGGCGAAAGGCGCAGGTGGACATCGTCGTCATCCGAACGGATCGTGCCGATGGTGACGATGTACCTGAACGAGATTGCGGTGGAGACGACCCGTGATCGCATCCTGTTCCACGCCGGCGCTGTGGAATCCGACGGAAACGTCATAGTGATCGCCGGCGATAGCGGCCGTGGAAAGAGCACCCTCACTGCCGCTCTCATTCAACGCGGATTCCGCTATCTGACCGACGAGGTGGCCGCGGTCGAACCCGTGACGCTGGCCGTGACGCCCTTCCCGAAGGCGATTGACCTGTCCACGGAGTCGCACAGGCTTGTGGGCGGTGCCGTTTCGAGCACGCGGCCGAAATCGATCTCGGAGTCAGAAACCAAGACCAGGTCGAAATCGAAACCCGAGTCGGCAACCAAAACCAGGTCGAGAAGCTGGTCGAAGCGGGAGAGGAAGGCGGCGCCTGGATCTGGCTCTGCCGCGGGTGTCACCAAAGACAAGACACCGGTTCTGGCGAGCGAGCTTGGCGAGATATCGCCCGGAGGGAAGCTCACCCTGCTGGTTCTGCTCGGCACCAGAGCGGACGCTGCAGACGACGAGACATACCCGCAGAAAGTGCGCACGCTCATAGAACTGCTCCGCTGTGTGTTCCGCCCGAGCTTCACCAGCGAAAGCATCCTCGACTCACTGGCGCATCTGGATGAAGCAGTTGACATCCTGAGGCTGGAACGTCAGCCGCTGGATGACATGTGCAAAGCGATCGAGCAACACCTTGCCGAAACTCACGTCAAAGAGAACGTCCACTGAATTGGAACATCCACTGAAAGAGAACGTCCGCTACCAGAGTGGACCTGGGAGTTTCAGCCGAGCCGCTTCAGGTCTTTCAGCACACTGACCATCTCAAGGGCGGTCTCGACAGCTTCCTCGCCCTTGTTGTCCTCATCGCCTGAACGAACCAGCGCCTGGTCGAGGTTCTCGGTGGTCAACACACCGAAGATCACCGGAACCCCTGTGTCGAGCTGAACCCGCTGAACTCCATCGGCACAGGGTCCGGCCACGTATTCGAAATGAGCCGTATCCCCTCGGATTACCGCTCCCAAGGTGATGACGGCATCGAAACGGCCGGTCTCGGCCATCGCCTTGGCGGCAAGGGGGATCTCGAAAGCACCCGGCACCCAGATGACCGTCGTGTCGGATTCGGCGACTCCGCCCGCAGCCAAGCCACGCTCCACACCGGCAAGCAGGCGATTTGTAATGAGGTCGTTGAAGCGACCGCAAACCACTCCCACCCGCATACCCCGCCCATCGATCTGAGGAGGTTCTGAGTTGTCCGCCCGATGGTCAGTTGACACTGTCGACACCTTCACCGTCGAGGCCTTCGATGAGGTGGCCCATGCGCTCGCGCTTGGTGCGGAGATAGTTGATGTTCTCCGGGTTGGGCTCGGTGTGAATCGGGACCCGCTCGCTGATCTCCAGACCGAAACCTTCGAGGCCGCCGTACTTGGCCGGGTTGTTGGTCATGTAGCGCATCGTCGTGATGCCCAGGTCGACGAGGATCTGGGCACCGATGCCGTACTCACGGCTGTCCACCGGCAGGCCCAGTTCAAGGTTCGCATCGACCGTGTCACGCCCCTGATCCTGGAGGCTGTAGGCCCGGATCTTGTGACCAAGGCCGATTCCACGGCCCTCGTGGCCGCGGAGGTACACCAGGACACCGAGGCCGTCTTCGGAAATGCGCTGCATCGCCTGGTCGAGTTGCACGCCGCAGTCGCAACGCAGTGAACCAAAGACGTCTCCCGTGAGACATTCGCTGTGGACTCGAACCAGCACGTCCTTCTCACCCTGCACCGCGCCCTTGACCAGGGCCACGTGCTGCTCACCATCGAGCATCGACTCGTAGACGTAACAGGTGAAGTCGCCCCACTGGGTGGGGATGCGGGCCTCGGCAATGCGCTTGATGAGCTTTTCGTTCTGGCGGCGATACCGGATGAGCTCCGCAATGGTGATGAGCAGCAGATCGTGTTCCTTGCAGAACTCCACCAGATCGGGAACGCGCGCCATGGTGCCGTCTTTATTGACGATCTCGCAGAGCACACCAGCGGGCGCCTTGCCGGCCATACGGGACAAGTCAACCGCCGCTTCGGTGTGACCTGCACGCTTGAGCGTTCCGCCCTCGGTGTAGCGCAGCGGGAAGATGTGGCCCGGTCGGGCGAGGTCGCCGGGACGGGTCCGCGGGTCGATGAGCGCCTGAATGGTCGAGGCACGATCGGACGCGGAGATTCCCGTCGAGGTTCCGTGGCGGTAGTCGACGCTGTAGGTGAACGCGGTGCGCTGCGCCTCGGTATTGGCCGCATCACGCACCATCAGCGGTATCTGCAGTTCGTCAAGGCGTTCACCAGTGAGCGGTACGCAGATCACACCGGAGGTGTGATTGACAAAGAAGGCAATGGTCTCAGGGGTGGCCGCTTCGGCAGCCATGATCAGATCGCCCTCGTTCTCCCGGTCTTCGTCATCGACCACGACGACGATCTCGCCGCGGCCTATGGCCGCGACGGCTTCGGGGATGGTGGCGAAGTGCTCGCTGTATTCAGATCTTGTGTTTTGCACAGGTAGAACAGGTTACAAGAGCTCGCGGAAACCTACCCCTTCAGGTGACCGATGAGACTCTCCACGTACTTGGCTACTACATCGACCTCGAGGTTCACCCTGTCTCCGACACCCTTGTGGCCAAGGGTCGTCACCTCGGCCGTGTGAGGAATGACGGCCACCGTGAATCCGTCATCGAGCGGCTCTACAACCGTGAGGCTCACCCCGTCGACGGTTATAGAGCCCTTCTCGACTATGTATCGCATGAGGTCGGCCGGAACTCGCACGCGCAGGTCCGGAACCGGTTGCACGATCTCACCGACGGCATCGACATGTCCCTGCACGAGATGGCCCCCGAGGCGATCTTCGAGGCGGACCGGTCGCTCCAGGTTTACGGGGTCCCCCGCTTTCAGGTCACCCAGGTTGGTGCGGGCGTAGGTCTCGTCGGTGACATCGGCCTCCCACCAGTCGTCGCCAAAGGCCACCACGGTGAGACAACAACCATTGACAGCGATCGAAGCGCCCAGGGTTGCATCTGCCAGCACCGTCGTTGCACGCAGGCGCAGTTTGATTCCCTCCCGGGATCGGACTTCACCCAACTCCTCGACTATCCCCGTGAACATCGGCGCTCTCCTGTTCCTGCCACCCACACGGGGCGACTCAATTCGGTACCAGATCGACCCGTAGATCATCACCGACACGTGTCACGTCGACCAACCGCCCACGCCACACATCATCGATCGTCTGCGCGCCCGGTCCGGCGAACTGCGCTGCACCGTCGTCGCCACCCATGAACGCGGGAGCAAGGTAGATGACGTATCTGTCCACCAGACCGGAATGGTGGAACCGGCTGGCCACCGTTGCCCCACCCTCGATCATCACCTGGAGCACTCCACGCCCACCCAGGACATCGAGGATGTCGGCTGGGTCCCCTTGAAGCTCCAGAGCCGGGTGGACCATTGCACCCTCGGGTGCGTGGCCCAGCACGACGCGAAGCGGTTCGATGCCGTCCGCCTCCCCTGCTGGCAGTCGGACCGTGAGTTCGGGATCGTCGGCTCGGACGGTTCCAGCACCTACGAGAATTGCATCGCTGTCGGCACGCAAACGGTGCGCGTCCAGCCGTGCTTCGGCTCCGGTAATCCACTGGCTCGTACCGTCGGCTGCCGCCGTACGGCCATCGAGAGTGGCTGCCAGTTTCAACACAACGTATGGCCGACCGGTCCTGCGGTGCTTGACATACGGAGCCAGTTGGGTCGACACCTCTTCGGCGCAGACTCCGACCTCGACCGAAATTCCATGGTCGCGAAGGTGATCGATGCCCCTACCCGCAACCTTCTCGTCTGGGTCGGCGATACCGATGACGACCCTGGAAATGCCTGCTTCGATGACCGCATCGGCACACGGCGGGGTCACCCCATGATGTGAACACGGCTCGAGGGTGCAATAGAGCGTGCCGCCCATGGCCCTCTCCCCTGCTGCCCGCAGAGCAACCACCTCGGCGTGGGGACCTTCACGACCCTGCGTCGCTCCCACGAAACCCGCGTGGCTCGCCTCACTGGCGGGAACGACGACCGCTCCCACCCACGGGCGAGGCGAAACGGTGCGCCGCGATGCGGCGGCTGCCGCAATGGCCTGACGCATACGGAAGACATCGCTTGGACATTCCTTGTCGTCGGCGATGAGGGCAACCTCGCCGTCGGTATTGCCCGAAGTGGAGCCCGGTTCCGGCATCGTCATCGGCCGGAATCGAGTTGTTCACCGGAATCGAGTTGTTCACCTGAACGATCCGAACAATGCGCTCCGACGGTCGGGTGCGGTGTATTGACGCCACTCAACAGATCGAGGGCATGGCCCAAAACGTCAAGTACGGCCTCGATGCTCTCAACTGCCCCCTTTGTGGAACCCGGGGTGTTGAGGATGAGCGTCTGATTCCTGGTGCCTGCCACGCCTCGCGACAGCCTGCCGAATGGACTGACCAAGCGCATGGCTTCGGCCAGCCCGGGCGCCTGACGGTCCAACACGGCAAGGGTGCCTTCGGGGGTGAGGTCTCTGGGCCCAAAGCCGGTTCCCCCGGTTGTGACGATAAGGCCGGTGAAGCCGTCACAGAGTTCGATCAGCATTTCGGCGACCGGTTCGATCCCGTCGTGTGTGACTTTGTGATCGACCACATGGAACCCTGCGGCTGCGAGCCGTTCCACCAGCGCGGCACCGCTCAGATCCCCACGGACTCCGTGGTGAACACCGTCGCTGACCGTGAGAACCTTCGCGTGCCTTCGCTGATGAGAATCAGACGCCACAGGCGTCGATGTTAGTTGTGTCATCCATGTCCGGGAATTGATCAGCGGAATAGCGAGTTCTATATATCGGCCAGCCCGAATACATCCCCAACCACCCATTCCCCCTACGAACCCAAAGAGGACCAACAAGTGCACACCGAAATCTGTGACAAGCTCGGCATCGAGTTCCCGATCTTCGCCTTCACCCACTGCCGTGACGTAGTGGCTGCCGTATCCAACGCCGGAGGCCTGGGGGTACTGGGAGCGGTTGGGTTCTCTCCCGAGCAGTTGGCGGTGGAACTCGACTGGATCGACGAACACACCGACAAGCCGTACGGCGTGGACGTGGTGATCCCCGGCAAGTACGAAGGCATGGGCGAACTCGACGCCGAGAAGCTGGAAGCTGATCTGGAGCGAATGATTCCCCAGGAGCACCGCGACTTCGCCAAGAAGCTCTATGCCGACCACGGTGTGCCCGAACTTGCGGACGACTTCAAGGCTCCAACCCTGTTGGGTTGGACACTCGCCACCGCTAACCCGCTGATCGAGATCGCCATGACCCATGACAAGGTGGCCCTGATCGCCAATGCCCTGGGCACTCCCCCCGCCGAGGTGATCGATGAGATCCACGGGCACGGACGCCTTGTGGCAGCGTTGTGTGGCTCGGCGTATCAGGCGGGTAAGCACAAAGAGGCCGGGGTCGACGTGATTATCGCCCAGGGAACCGAGGGCGGTGGACACACAGGTGAGATTGGTTCGATGGTGTTATGGCCCGAGGTCATCGACGCGGTCGCCCCGACACCCGTACTGGCAGCGGGAGGAATTGGCACC
>CAYQFM010000025.1:0-4176 GCA_964416735.1 uncultured Iamiaceae bacterium
AGGGTCACGATGGCGGTGCCGTGCTGGTCGTCGTGGAACACGGGGATGTCGAGCGCCGCATCGAGCCGCTCCTCGACCTCGAACGCGCCGGGCGCGGCGATGTCCTCGAGGTTGATGCCCCCGAAGGCCGGCTCGAGCTTGATGACGAAGTCGATCAGCTCCTCGGGGTCCTTGGTGTTGACGCAGATGGGGAACGCGTCGACGCCGGCGAAGTGCTTGAACAGAAGCGCCTTGCCCTCCATCACCGGCATGGCGGCGTGAGGGCCGATGTCGCCGAGGCCCAGCACGGCGGTGCCGTCGCTGACGATCGCGACAGTGGTGGCCTTGATCGTGTACTTGTGCGCCAGGGAAACGTCCTTGGCGATCTCCCGGCACACTCGGGCGACCCCCGGCGTGTACGCCATCGACAGGTCGTCCATGTCGCCCACCGGCGCGAGTGGGAGCAACTCGAGCTTGCCCTCCTCGTGCATCTTGAAGGTGCGGTCCTCCCACTCGAGCACTTCGACGCCATCGAGGTCATCCACGGCTTCGATCACGGCCAACTGATGCTTCTCGCTGTAGCAGTTGACGATGATGTCCTCGTCCACATAGGCCTTCTTCGCCTCGAAACCCTCGAGCGCGGAGATGTTGCCCCCTGCCTCGCCGATGGCGGCGGCAAGCCTGCCGAGGGTCCCCGGCTGGTTCAGCAGACGGAGCCGAATGCGAATGGAATAAGCGGCGGTGGGAGTGTCAGGCACAAGAGCAACCTAGCGCCGTACGCATCCCGATACTCAACAATGGACCGGGATGCACAAGCCTCGGCCCAGGGGCTGCCGGTAGTCAGGCACCTTCGTAGTCGAACCCCAGATCCGGCGCTGTCACGAGCGCCTTGAAAGCAAGGCCCTCGGCCTCAGCCATGGCTGCGCACGATCCACCACGATCCACCACAACCAGCACCATCACGGGAACTGCTCCGAGTTCGCGTACTACCCGCGCAGCTTCCATGGGAGATGTGCCTCTGGTGACCGTGTCTTCGGTAATCACCACGCGATCACCGGGCTCGAGCGCACCCGCTAGACGGCCTGCAACACCGTGATCTTTGGCCTCCTTGCGAACGGTGAACGAACGCAGAGAGCGTCCGCGTTCGGCCGCTACCGCCGCCAGCCCGAACGCAACCGGATCTGCACCGTGGGCAAGGCCACCGATGGCGGTGACGTCATCGGGGATCTCAGCCAGAGCCAGATCAGCCACGAGACGAAGCCCGTCCGGACGACAGACAGTCTGCTTCGAGTCGATGAACCAGGTGCTCCTGCGCCCCGACTTCAAGACAAAATCACCCCTGCGAACCGAGTGTTCGAGAAGGTGTGCCACGAGCGCTTTCCGAGTCTTGTCGACATCCACCCCCGGCACGCTAACGCCTGACCTGAGAGTGGATTGCAAACGCCAAAACACGCCTACAGCACCGGACGGAATGTCCCCTACCATTGGCGCATGGCCCGGATCATCGCACTGGCAAACCAGAAGGGCGGCGTGGCCAAGACCACATCGACCCACACTCTCGGTGGAGCTCTGGTGGAGGCGGGAAAACGGGTGTTGCTGGTGGACCTCGATCCTCAGGCGTGTCTCACGTTCTCCAACGGAATCGACCCCGACACACTCGCGATGTCACTGCACGACGTGATGCTCGAGCGTGCAACGGCACAGGAGATCCGGGTTGACATCGACGGGCTCCACCTGCTGCCGTCATCGATCGACCTAGCGGGAGCTGAAGTCCATCTGCTCGCCCGCACCGGGCGAGAGTACGTCCTCAAGAAAGCGCTGAAGCCGCTTGCCGACGACTATGACGTGATTCTCATCGACTGCCCGCCGTCACTGGGCGTCATGACCATCAACGGCCTCACCGCAGCCCATGAAGTCTTGATCCCGTTGCAGTGCGAAACCTTGAGTCAACGCGGCGTGGGCCAGTTGCTCGAAACCATCGAGGATGTTCGGTCCTACACAAACCCAGACCTCGAGGTCCGCGGCGTGATCGCAACCCTCTATGACTCACGGACACGCCTCGCGCAGGAAGTCGTCGATTCGGCGGAAAGCAAGTACGGACTGACGGTGCTGCAACCGCCGATTCCGAAGTCCGTGAAGGTGGCGGAGGCACCCGGACACGGGCGCTCAGTTCTGGCACACGCTCGCTCGTCAAAAGCGGCTGCCGCCTACAGGGCACTGGCGCAACAGTTGGTGGGCGACACCAACGCCGTCACCACGGCCGGCGCTCGTAATCGCTGAACCCACGGACACGGAGGCCATCAGATGAACACCCCCGGCACAGACGGTGGATCACACAAAGATCGACGCAAACCGTCCAAGCAGAGCGGGGATAAACCGCCGTCCAAGGCAATGGCAAGCGACAGAAGCACCTTTACACGTCGGATGGACCCTTCAGGCAAGCAGGCGTTGTTCTCCACACCCGTCGTGGCGGCATCCGACCAACTGGGTTCCGGCTCCCAGAAAGAGGGCCGTGACGCCCTGTTCTCTACCGGACCGCGCCAAGTGGGTACGGCGATTGTCGAGTGTTCTTCGTGCCTTGCCCGAGTGCGTTGCACCCTGTTCGACATCACCGTCCGACTGATCAGCGTCTCTGCGTGGCTGCCTGCTCGCCGTCACGGCCACTGGATGCGATGCCCCGCGTGCAACCAACGCACCTGGTGCTCCATCGCCTGGAACGACTGAGCAGGATTCCAGTCTCGGCGTCAGTCGATGCGAACCCGGCCTGATCCTTCGACGACACTTCCAACGACGATGGCCTTGTGTCCGGCAGATCGCAACACATCGAGCGCCTTGAATTCATCATCGGCCGGAATGATCACAACCATTCCCAAGCCCATATTGAACACCTTGAGCATCTCTTCACGACCAACGTCACCGAGGCGGGCAAGTTCGTCGAAGATCTTCGGCCTCTCCCACGTATCCCACCGGATCACGGCGTCCACATCCCCACCCAAGACACGTCCAACGTTGCCCGGAATGCCCCCTCCTGTGATGTGGACCACGCCATTGACATCAATCTCTTCGGTCAACTTCATGATCGCCGGTGCAAAGATCACCGAAGGTGACAGCAGTTCATCCGCGACGCTGTGACGGGCACCCTGATATGCCGGGGAGTCGACACTCAGGCCCGCTCGCTCGAAGATGATGCGACGGGCCAGCGAGTATCCGTTGGAGCGCAGGTTCGTCGAAGGCAGCCCTACGATCACGTCGCCGGGCGCAATGCGCTCGCCGGTGATCATGCGGTCACGCTCGACCACACCCACGGCGAACCCGACCAGATCAAAGTCGTCCGGGTCCATCGCACCGGGATGTTCAGCCATCTCGCCACCAACAAGTGCGCACCCAGCTTGGCGACATCCGACGGCAACACCCTCGACGAGTTGCTCGATATGGTCCGGATCGAGTCGGCCCACCGCTATGTAGTCGAGGAAGAAGAGCGGCTCCGCCCCCTGGCAGACAAGGTCGTCCACACACATCGCAACCAGGTCCACCCCGATGGTGTCGAACCTGCCCGCGGCCTTGGCAACCAACGCCTTGGTGCCGACACCGTCGGTCGAAGACACCAGGACTGGGTTGCGGTAGCGCGTCTGGTCGAAAGCGAAGAGGCCACCGAACCCACCAATGTCTCCAATGACCTCGGGCCTGAACGTAGAGCGCACCTTCGACTTGATCCGCTCGACCGCTTCTTCACCCGCCGAGATGCTGACCCCGGCGCTCTCGTATGTCTCACCCATCGGTTCAGTGGTCCCCGGCGGATTGCTGAGCACCAACGTCAGAACCCGTTACGTCCGAACCCGCATGTTCGGAGCCCGCATGTTCGGAGCCCTCATGGTCGGAGGAAGGCAGGGGTAGCTTCGCCGCCTCGCCAAGGAGTAGCTCGAACGCGGTGGCGGGACTTTGCGGTTCAGCCACAGGGGTCTCCGAGGGATCCTCACTCTCGGCATCTGTCACCGGTTCCGGATACTCGCCAGTGAGGCACGCCGTACAAAACCCTGCACCAACCGCACCGGTGGCCTTGATGAGCCGATCGAGGGTCAGGTACGCCAGCGAATCGACGTTCAGGTAGTTACGGATCTCGTCGATGGTCATGTTGGCGGCAAGCAGTTCACCACGCGAACTCGTATCCATGCCGTAGTAACAAGGCCACTTGTAGGG
>CAYQFM010000025.1:4186-13713 GCA_964416735.1 uncultured Iamiaceae bacterium
CGGCGAGGAGACCCGCAGGTGCACCTCTGCGGCCCCCGCCTCACGCAACATGGCAATCATCGAACGGGTGGTGGTTCCTCGCACGATCGAATCGTCCACCACGATCAGGCGCTTGCCCTCGATGTTGTCACGCAGGGGATTCAGCTTCATCCGCACCCCGAGCGCACGCATGGTCTGTGTGGGGGCGATGAACGTGCGGCCTATGTACCGGTTCTTGACAAGGCCCTGACCGAACGGAATACCGCTTCTACGGGCGAATCCCTCAGCAGCCGGAATTCCGGATTCGGGTACGCCCATGACCAGATCGGCATCGACGGGTGCCTGTTCTGCCAGCTCCTCGCCCATACGGACGCGTGCACCGTGCACGCTGCGGCCGTAGAGGCGTGCGTCGGGTCGAGCGAAATACACGAACTCGAACAGGCAGAGCTTCGGCTCGATCTGTTCATCGGGAAACGCCTTCACCGACCGGTAACCCGTTGCTTCGATGACGATCATTTCGCCCGGTTCGATCTCGCGGACGAAGTGCGCTCCGACCGTATCGAGGGCCGGGGTCTCCGAAGCAAGTACCCAACCATTCTCAAGGCGTCCCAAGCACAGGGGGCGGAACCCGTGAGGGTCGCGCACGCCGATCAGGTGGCCTTCATCCATGATGACCAGCGAGAACGCTCCACGGATGCGTGGCAGCACGGCCAGGGTTGCCCGCTCCAAGGCCCTGCCGTCGCTCGACTGGTCCGGGTCCTTTCCCAGTTCTGCCGCAATCATCTCGGCCAACAGATCGCTGTCGCTGGCGGTCGAGCCGGGCAACATCCCGGCACCCTCGGCCAGTTCCTTCGTGTTTACGAGGTTTCCGTTGTGGCCCAAGGCGAATGTGTGGTCTCCCACGCTGCGATATGTGGGCTGCGCATTACGCCACGAACTCGACCCCTTGGTCGAGTACCTCGTGTGGCCAATTGCAATGTGGCCCGTCAACGCGGCAAGCGTCCGCTCATCGAGCACATTGGAAACCAGCCCCATGTCCTTGACGACCGTTACGGTCTGGCCATCGCTCACTGCAATGCCTGCAGACTCCTGCCCGCGGTGCTGCAGGGCGTAGAGGCCCAGATACGCGAGGTGCGAGACCGGCTGGGCGGGCCCGTAGACACCGAAGACGCCACATGCCTCTTTGGGGCCGTCATCACCTTGACCATCAGCGATGCCGACACCGACGGTCGAGCTGTTGTCGACGTCGACGGGCATTGAGTCGACGGGCACGGATGCGACCGACTGCGACGGAGACACCCACTCGCTCACAGTTCCAGCCTACCTGTGGAACCTGTCGGTGCTGAAGTCCCTCACTGTTGAACCGTGCCGCCGCCGAGTGCATCGGGAAGGCGGTCACGCCAAGCTTCCACCGCTGTCGACAGGTCCAGATCGAACACGTCCTTCACGACCAGACGGTCACCGCCGGCCATTCCAATGCGTGAGTGAGCGATACCGGCATGCTCACAGATGTTCAAAACGGTTGAGACCCTGTCTGGAGCAACGCACAGGATGACCCGCGATGGTGATTCAGAGAACAACTCGTGATGATCCGCTGTGCGCGCCACATGAAACCCGACACCACTTCGAACAGCCATCTCGGCAAGAGCGACGCCGAGACCACCTTCGGAGACATCGTGGATGCCGTTGACCAGACGACCTCTGACGATTTGACGGGTGACATCGACGATTTCGACGTGGCGAGAAAGATCGTGGGCCGGGAGCTTTCCCCCCTTATGACCCTTCATGTGTGCCCATCGTGACCCCGAAAGTTCCGGGTCGGTCTGTCCCAGCATGATGAGATGATCGCCCTCGACAAGACGGACGCCGGGCGGTCGGGTGGACAATATGTCGACAATGCCGAGCAAGCCCACCACGGGAGTCGGGTCGATATTGCCTGACAGGGACTCGTTGTAGAGGCTGACATTTCCACCCACCACGGGGAGGCCGAGCACCCTGCACGCCTCGGCCATTCCGTCGATTGCCTCGGACAACTGCCACATGACCTCTGGATTTTCAGGATTCCCGAAATTGAGGCAATTCACCAACGCCAACGGCCTCGCCCCGACACAGGCCAGGTTCAGCACCGATTCGGCAACTATCAATGCCGTGCCCTCACGCGGATCCACGGCGCACCAGCGATGGTTGCCATCGGTCGTCAGCGCCAACCCCCGTCCCGTATCCGCTCCGGTAACGGGGTGTTTCAGGCGCAGCACAGCAGCATCACCACCGGGGCCTTCCACCGTGTTCAGGAACAATTGGTGGTCGTACTGAGACCAGACCCACGCTGTGTCGGCAAGCATCGAAAGCAAGTCCCCGCCCGGGTCGTCACATGCGGGCACCGGTTCCGCCGGCGTCGAACGAGTGGTCTCGTCGAATAGTGCGGGGGCTATACACGGCCGGTCATATGCGGGCGCATCTTCGTGCAAAGAAGCCGCCGGGAGTTCGGCCAGGACCGGTCCATCCCACCCATCAAGAATTCTCAGACTCCCGCCTTCGGTCACCTTGCCGACAACGGTCGCACGGACCTCCCACCGTTGGCAGATCTCGAGCACCGCGTCCAGGCCGTCTGGTTCGACAATGGCGAGCATGCGCTCCTGGCTCTCGCTCGTCATGATCTCGAACGGTTCCATGCCCGTCTCACGAAGCGGAACCGCCGACACATCAACGTCCATTCCCATGCCGCCGCGAGACGCTGTCTCACTGGTGGCGCAAGTGAGGCCCGCCCCACCCAAATCCTGAATTCCCACGACGAGCCCTGCGTCGAGCAAGGCCAGACAGGCTTCGATCAAACGCTTCTCTTCATACGGGTCGCCCACCTGAACGCTGGGTCGCTTGGCGGCGTCGGTCTCCTCGTCCGAGAAACCCGCCGATGCCAGCACGCTCACGCCGCCGATGCCGTCACGGCCGGTCGTCGAGCCGAGCAATACGGCCAGGTTTCCAACTCCGGTCGCCTGAGCAAGGACCAGACGGTCGGTGGGCAACACGCCCAGACACAGGACGTTCACGAGTGGATTACCCGTGTAGGTCTCGTCAAAGACGGTCTCTCCACCGATTGTCGGGACACCCACAGCGTTCCCGTAGCCGGAAACACCACTCACCACACCTTCGGCAATCCAACGGCTTCGTGGATCATCGAGTGGGCCGAACCGCAGCGGATCCATCACCGCTATGGGTCGGGCTCCCATTGTGAATATGTCACGCAGAATGCCACCCACTCCGGTTGCAGCACCCTGATACGGCTCGATCGCCGACGGATGATTGTGGCTCTCGATTCGGATTGCTGCCGCTATACCGTCCCCCACATCTACGACGCCAGCGTTTTCTCCGGGCCCGACCAGCACCCAAGGGGCCTCTGTCGGAAGTCGCTTGAGATGCTGACGTGATGACTTGTAGGAGCAGTGCTCCGACCACATGACGGCGTACATGGCCAGTTCAAGATGATTGGGACCGCGCCCCAAGATGCGCTCGATCGCTTCCAACTCACCATCAGTGAGCCCCAAAGAGCGGTGGATCGCTTCCTGCATACATCTCCTCGATACAGGGCCGTCCGGCTCGGTTGTCCCCCGGTTGCGACCACGATTATCCGGTCACGATATCCGTTTCAGAGCCGAAGCCGAAGTGGAGCGGGTGCATCTCGGGACGACCATTGACAATGACTACGCCAGAGTCATCGGAGAAGCCGCAGGCGGGCTGCAATGAAGATGAACAGATTTGGTCTTGTCCGACAAAGAAATAAAAACTAAATAAACCATCGCAAATGGGTTTGAAAGCGTATGGCAATACTGATTCAATGATGAGCATGACTCCTGCAACATCAGATAATTCAGCAATGTCAGACGAACACAAAGCTGCTCTTGCAGAAGGGCGCTCTCAGGGCCGAGTAGTGCGGCAGTATCTTGAGGCCGTGCAGGCAAACAAGCCCAAGCGTGGACGTAAGCGCACTCAAGAGTCGATCAAGAACCGACTCGCAAAGATCAATGAGGAAATTGCTTCGGTGAGCGCTCTCAAGCAACTTCAACTAGTCCAAGAACGTATGGACCTGGAGGAAGAACTCGAGACAATGGGTGAGGTCATCGACCTCAGCGAACTCGAATCAGAGTTCGTAGAGGTTGCAAAGGAATACTCCGAGCGCAAGAACATCAGCTACAAGGCTTGGCGCGAAATGGGTGTGTCATCCGCCACTCTTTCCGCGGCCGGAATCAGCCGCGGCGCCAACTGAATTCAGCTTGGCTGAACCAGCCCGATAAGCCAGCTCGAGAAAAACGATCGTCAACCAATCACTGCTGCGGTAGATGCATACCCCAGCAGTGATTGGAGCATCGGGATCCCATCTGAGCTACCCAGCAGGTCACTGGTCGCCCGTTCTGGGTGAGGCATCAATCCGACGACATTGCGGTTGAGCGAACAGATCCCCGCAATATCGTCGATGGATCCGTTCGGGTTGTCGGTGTAACGCAGGATCACCTGATCGTTGGCATGCAATTCATCAAGGACTTCTTGTGAGCAGATGTAGCTGCCTTCGAAGTGATTGATGGGAATGCGCAATGTCTGCCCGACCTCAGTGGCTGCCGTGAGCGGGGAGTCAGTAGATTCCACCCGCAACTCGACGGTGCTGCACACGAATTTCAGGCCACGGTTCTTCTGCAGTGCTCCCGGGAGCATTCCAGCTTCGGTGAGGACCTGGAACCCATTGCAAATACCGATTACCGGCCCACCGTCATCGGCGAAGCTTCCGACGGCCTCCATGATCGGTGAGAATCGCGCGATTGCACCGGGGCGGAGATAATCGCCGTGAGCAAATCCACCCGGAATGACCACGGCATCCACGCCATTGAGCGAGTCGTCGGAATGCCAGAGGATCTCCGCTTCTCCGCCGAGCTTTGTTACGGCTTCCGAGACGTCGTGTTCGCAATTCGAACCGGGAAACAGGACGATACCGATGCGGACGGTCACGCCGACACTCCCTGGAGGGCCTCGATCTGCACAGTGGCATCCTCGATAACCGGATTGGTCAGGAAGCGGGCGCACATGTCATCGACCTCTCGACGCGCCGCATTCTCGTCCGGAGAATCAATTGTGAAACGGACGACCTTGCCGGTTCGCACCTCAGTTATGCCATCGAAACCCAAATGCGGGAGTGACCTTTCGATGGTGGCACCCTCCGGATCCGCAATACCCGGTCGAAGCAGAACCTCGACCACAACCGAGAACTTCATGGAAACCACCTCATCAATCGATACCCATTGGACGAACCCGTCAGCTGGTAGATGACGTACACGTTTCACCCACTCCAGTCGGCAAACGCCCGACCCGTGATGCGCTCATAGGCTTCGATGTATCTGGTGCGGGTCGAATCCACCACCTCCGAGGGTAGCGGGGGTGGAGGCGGTGTCTTGTCCCAATCCAGGCCATCCAGGTAGTCACGTACGGGCTGCTTGTCGAAAGAAGGCGGCGTACTGCCGGGAACCCATTGGTCAGCGGGCCAGAATCTGGATGAGTCCGGGGTCAGGATCTCATCGGCAATCACTAATTCGCCATCAATCAATCCCAGCTCGAACTTCGTATCGGCAATGATGATTCCGCGTTCCGCAGCCCAATTGGACCCGGCGCGGTACACGGCGAGAACCACTTCACGAGCTCGTTCGGCCAAGTCACGTCCGATGAGATCTACCGCCTGATCAAACGAGATGTTTTCGTCGTGTCCATCGGTTGCCTTGGTGGATGGGGTGAAAACGGGCTCCGGAAGCTTGGAGGATTCCAAGAGATCAGTTGGAAGTCGTGTTCCGTGCATGGTTCCGGAGGTGCGGTATTCCTTCCACGCCGATCCGGTGATGTAGCCCCGCACGATGCACTCGATGGGGAGCATCTCGGCTCGGCGACAAAGCATCACGCGGCCTGCAAGGGCCTCATCGGTCACGTTTCCGGGAAGTTCTTCGAGCCTTGTCGACAACAGGTGGTTTCCGACCACATCAGAGAAGTGGTCGAACCAGAAGGCTGACATTGCTGTAAGCACACGGCCTTTGTCCGGAATCACCTCATCCATCACGACGTCGAAGGCCGAAATGCGATCCGATGTCACCATGAGGAGGCGATCTTCGCCCGCGTCATAGATGTCGCGGACCTTGCCCGAGTAGATGTGTGGTAGGTCGATGTCATAGGTCATGGTCTGCTCCACGGTGACTCTGCAAAATCGCATCGTGCGACGGCGATGTGTCGAGGTTCTTCGTGCAAGGGATCGATCACAGGATGGCTCCGGGAACATAACCCGCCGCATCCGGATGATCGGCTGCTATTCGCCCGACTGTCTCGACGAACAAAGCACTCTGACGTGTGGCTGCACCCACGTAATCGAGTGGTTCGGCAACGATCGCCTGGAGGTCGTCAGCGGTGAGGCCCAATCTGGGATCGGCCGACAGGCGAGCAAGAAGGTCGTCGGCACCGCCCGCTTGCTCCTTCCCCACCTGCTCCCTCATTGCCAGAGCCGCGGCAACCGCGTTCTCTTTGATCGCCTCGTGCGCCTGCTCACGGCCAACGCCACGTCGCACGGCGGCCATCAATACCTTGGTCGTGGTGAGAAACGGTAGATACCGGCCGAGTTCACGTTCGATGACCGCCGGGTAGGCCCCGAAGTCACCCAACACGCTCAGAAATGTCTCGAACAGGCCGTCGGCAGCAAAGAACGAATCCGCCAGCATCACCCGTCGCACAACCGAACAACTGACGTCGCCCTCGTTCCATTGGTCGCCAGCAACGGCAGCGGCCATGGTCAGATGCCCACGCAGGACATTGGTCAGGCCGTTCACCCGCTCGCATGACCGGGAGTTCATCTTGTGCGGCATGGCAGACGACCCGACCTGTCCCGGGCGAAAACCTTCGGTTGCCAACTCGTGCCCGGCCATCAGACGCACCGTGAGCGCAAGGCTCGATGGACCCGACGCTGCCTGCACCAGCGCAGAAACCACATCGAGATCCAACGATCGCGGATACACCTGCCCCACGTTCACGAGGACCTTCTCGAAACCCAGGTGATCCGCCACTATCCGTTCGAGCCGATCGAGCGCATCCAGGTCACCGTCGAGAAGGTCGAGTTGGTCCTGCTGCGTTCCGACGGGCCCCTTGATCCCCCGGAGTGGGTAGCGCCCGAGGAGGTCCTGCAGGCGTTCGTATGCCTGCAACAACTCCTCTCCCGCATTAGCGAAGCGCTTACCCAGAGTCGTCGCCTGCGCGGCAACGTTGTGTGAACGACCCGCCATCACGAGCGTGTCGTACTCACCCACCCTCTCGGCCAACCGGACAAGAGTGGCAACGATCCGATCACGGACAATCACCAACGAGCGGCGGATCTGCATCTGCTCGACATTTTCCGTCAGGTCACGCGAGGTCATTCCCTTGTGTATGTGCTCGTGACCCGCCAACGCACAGAACTCATCGATCCTCGCCTTCACGTCATGGCGGGTCACCCGTTCACGTGCATCGATCGAGTCGAGATCCACGTTGTCGATTACGGCCCTGTAGGCCTCGAAAACGCCGTGGGGTACGTCGACTCCCAGTTCCGCCTGAGCCTCCAGGACCGCCAGCCACAGCTCGCGTTCGAGGATGATCTTGCTGCGCGGCGACCAGATATCGACCATGGATGCGCTGGCATACCTCGACGCCAGCACATCGGGAATTCCGTTTGCGCTCATCTTGGACTTCCAGAAATGCTGCCCCGATGGTTCGACGTCTCTAAGAATTGGTCCATACGACTCATTTCGGAATCGAACCCAGGTCATAGCGTTAAGCGCGACCGTTTACCGGACGAACTATAGAAGGGCCGGACGTCGGGTCCGACTTCTGAATCCGACAAGTGGTTCAACCTCGACAAAGCTGTCGAGGGCCTGTTCCGGACGAAAGGGGTGGAGGTCTTGAATACCCAGTGTGTTCGTCATCAGTTCGAGCTGGCGCAAGACATCTGCCGGGGATGCGGCTACGAGTTCTGCTCTGAGTGCATCGTCTACGCCTTCGGACCGGACGAACCACCGTTCTGCGTTTCGTGCGCTCTAACGGCGTCGGGTGTCCGATCGAACACCGGCAGGCCCGCTCTTCCCAAGCGGGAGATCCGTCGTCGCCTGAAGGAACGCCACCTGCTCACGGGACGTGGTAAGGAGCCGGAGAAGATCGAGGTTCAGGCGGTCGAGATCGACTGGTCGATCCCTGATGACCAGGCAACAGAGACCACAGCAGCGCTCGACTGGGTCAACGAACACGTGCCCTCGACGGGCGAACGCGTTCCGTTCTGACTTTCATACGTTCTGAACGTCCCAGGCTTCCTATTCGTTCTGAATGTCCTGGACTTTCTGGCGCGGTCGGGCGAACCCTCAGCCGCCGGCCATCTCTTGGCGGTGCTCGACCAACGCATCGGCGAGGCTCCGGTCTGAGATCGCAAGCATCTGCACCACCAAAAGAGCAGCGTTCATCGACCCATCAATTGCGACGGTTGCAACCGGTATGCCCCGCGGCATCTGGACCGTCGAGTAAAGCGCGTCAACCCCATTGATTGCCCCACCCGAAAGAGGGACACCGACCACCGGAAGGGTCGTGTGGGCTGCCACGACGCCGGCCAGGTGCGCCGCCATTCCGGCTCCGCAGATGAACGCTGAATACCCGTCGCCGCGTGCATGAGCCGCCAGTTCCGTCACCGCCTCCGGATTGCGGTGAGCAGAAAGCACTCGCACGTCTGCCTCGATCTCAAACCGCTCGAGCATCTCCGAAGCCGGACGCATCTTGTCTGTGTCGGACTTGGATCCCATCAGGACCAGCACTTTGTATGGCGTAGGCATCAGACCTCTTCCACAGTTCTCGACTTTGATTGAAAGACCCGAGTAACCCCGGGCCTGATATCCCATCTCTACACGCGTAGCGCCTCAAAGCACTTATCGCGTCGAGAAATTTTGGCTATCAACCCGCTTCCGATGCGATGTCACCACGATGGTGCATTCCCGGCCACGAGATCTCGCCAACCGCCCGATACGCACGATCCCGCGCCTCGCCAACCGTCGCAGCCTGCCCGGTCACGGCCAGCACTCGGCCTCCGGCGGTAATCAGGTGACCTTCGTCGTCGGCGTCGACCCCGGCAAAGAACAGCGTCACAGCGTCCACTTCGCGCGCCCGATCGAGACCCTCGATGACGTCACCCGTCCGCACCGAGCGTGGGTACCCTTCGGCGGCGCAGATCACGGTCACCGCTGCTCCATCGTCGAAGCTGACCTGGTCGGCCGATGCAAGATCGCCACGCGCTGCTGCGGTAAGCAGATCGGCCAAGTCAGAACGCATCCTGGGAAGCACTACCTGGGTTTCGGGGTCACCGAAGCGCACGTTGTATTCAAGGATCTTCGGACCGTCGGGGGTGAGCATCAGCCCCGCATAGAGCACACCGCGGTAATCGATTCCCTGCGTCTGCAACGCCCGCAGCGTGGGCAACACGGCCTCGTCCATGACCATGTCAACCAGGTCGTCCCCCGCACCCG
>CAYQFM010000025.1:13723-17074 GCA_964416735.1 uncultured Iamiaceae bacterium
GCCAGTAAACGGGATGCCATCACGCCGCATGCCTTCGACCACCGGGAGCATGACGCGCTCCATGACGTCGCTGGTTTGGGCGGGCGTCAGGATGCGGCTGTCGCAGTACGCGCCCATGCCGCCGGTGTTGGGACCCTGATCGCCGTCGTAGGCACGCTTGAAATCCTGGGCGGGAGCAAGGGCGACGGCCGTCAACCCATCACAGACGGCGAGCACCGAGAGCTCCGGTCCGGTCAGACCCTCCTCTATGACCACCGTGCGACCAGCATCGCCGAAGGCGTCACCGGCAAGGTATGACCGCACCGCATCACGGGCATCGTCGAGCGACTCCGTAACGAGCACACCCTTGCCCGCGGCGAGCCCATCGGTCTTGACCACATACAAGCCCGACATCGTCTCGAGAAACGCAAGTGCGGGTTCTGCTTGCGTGAATGATCCGTACCGAGCCGTGGCCACCCCGGCGTCAACCAGGACCTGCTTCATCCAGGCTTTCGATCCTTCGAGCCGTGCACCGTCGGCTCCCGGCCCGAACACGGTCTTGCCAGCCGCACGCAGCCTGTCGGCCAGCCCATCGACCAGAGGGACCTCCGGCCCGATGACGAACAGGTCGGCATCGATCAGTTCCGGCGGGACCGGTGTAGACCCGGGAATGCCCGGGTTTCCCGGGCTCACCAACACCTCGGCGGTACGGCCGAGCACGTGAGCCAAGGCGTGCTCGCGCCCTCCTGATCCGACAACACAGACCTTCATGGTTTTGTCACCTTGGGCGCCATCACGAAGTGAAGTGGAGGAACTGGTCGCGACCGGGTCCCACGCCGACCAGACCGATGGGCACCCGGACCTGCTCTTCGAGAAGGCTCAGGTAATCGATGGCCTCGGGCGGAAGGGCATTGCGGTCGGTCACACCCGAAATACCGGTGCGCCACCCGGGAAGCGTCTCGTAAATGGGCGTCACCTTGTGCAACACGGACTGGTGATACGGCAGGTGCTCGAGGCGTTCACCGTCGTGGTCGTAGGCCACGCACACCTTCACCTCATCGAGAGCGTCGAATACATCGAGTTTGGTTAGCGCCACCTCGGAGAGGGAGTTGAGCCGTACCGCCTGCCGCAACATCACGGCGTCGAACCAACCGGTGCGGCGGCGGCGACCGGTATTGGTCCCGTATTCGTGACCGGTCTCAATCAGATGATCGCCCACCTCGTCGAACAACTCCGTCGGGAACGGCCCCGAACCCACGCGGGTGACATATGCCTTGGCAATGCCGATGACCCGATCGATGTAGCGCGGGCCGATGCCAGCTCCGGTACAGGCCCCACCGGCAACAGGGTTGGAAGAAGTGACAAACGGATAGGTGCCGTGGTCGAGGTCGAGGAATGTGGCCTGTGCCCCTTCGAGAAGCACGTTCTGATCGGCTTCAAGTGCCTCGTGCACGAGAGCTACTGCGTCGGTGATCATCGGCTCGATGCGGGGGCGACAGATCTCGAGGTACTCGTCAGCAATCTCCTCAAGCGAGAGTGGAAGCTGATTGAAGACCTTCGCGAGGACTGCGTTCTTCTCTTTCAGGACCACCTCGAGCTTCTCGCGGAAGATCTTCGGGTCAAGAAGGTCCTGAACCCGAAGCCCCGAGCGCGCCGCCTTGTCTGCGTAGGCAGGCCCAATTCCACGGCGGGTTGTACCGACCTTGTTCTTTCCAAGACGTCGTTCGATCAGGCGATCGAGTTCTTGGTGGTAGGGGAGGATGAGATGCGCATTGCCGCTGACCTTCAGCTTTGAGACGTTCACGCCCTTCGACTCGAGCATGTCCATCTCGGCGATCAAAACCCGGGGATCGACGACCACGCCGTTGCCGATTATCGGTGTGATGTGTTCATAGAGCACTCCGCTGGGTACCAACTGGAGTGCGAACGACTCGCCGTCAACGACGATGGTGTGACCTGCGTTGTGGCCACCCTGGTAGCGCACGACGAGGTTCATCTCTTTGGCAACGAGGTCGGTGAACTTCCCCTTGCCTTCGTCGCCCCATTGGGTTCCGACGACAACCGTGGCGGGCACGTGCTTCTCCCTTGGCTTTGGTGTCTCTGGTATGTATCCGAGGCACCCGACAGGCCGTCGAGGTGCGCGACAACCCTAGTTCCGCAGACCCTTAGACGTATCGGTCCACAATTATTTCTGGTGATGCATCATGACATCAGAAAGGATGATGTTATGATGCAAGAGATGCGGACGACCTTGACACTTGAACCAGACGCCGTGGTGATAGTGCGCAGACGAATGGCTGAACGTGGCCTGACGTTCAAGCAAGCCGTCAACGACCTCATCCGCGAAGGCAGTCAAGGGACGGATGAGTCTGAACGCTTTTCCACACGAACCGCCCGCATGGGAAACCCGTCGGTGAACCTGGACAAAGCCCTGGCTCTAGGCGGCGAACTCGAAGACGAGGAACTGATCCGGAAGTATCGAGCGCACAAGTGATCCTCGTCGACGCCAATGTGCTGCTCTACGCGGTAAACGAGGATTCACACCACCATCGCGCTGCCCGCGCATGGCTCGACGATGCACTTTCAGGTGGCAGAACCGTCGCATTCACCTGGATCGTGATTGTCGCATTTGTCCGCTTGGCCACAAGAGACGGCCTGTTTCCAAAGCCGCTCGCTGTTGAGGCAGCCCTCGATCAGGTTGACGATTGGCTGGGCGCATATCCGGCGGTGATTCTGTCTCCCGGCTCGGCCCACGCTCGAATCCTCAGGGAGCTGCTGAGCGACTCTGGCACGGCAGGAAACCTCGTCAATGATGCACATCTAGCGGCATTGGCAATAGAACACCGCTGTTCCATTGCATCGTTCGATCGTGATTTCGAGCGCTTCACCGGAATCGAGCGGATCGAACCTGCGCCTACTTGATCAGTTGATGACGATCTCGCCGTCTTCGACATCGACGGTGACGGTGTCGCCTTCACCGTAGCTACCTTCGAGAATGGCCATTGCCAGACGATCGGCCAACTCACGCTGGATCACCCGCTTGAGTGGTCGAGCTCCGAATGCCGGATCGAAGCCTTCACGGGCAATCAGAGCAGCCGCCTGTGGAGTCACCTCCAGATCGATGCGCCGATCAGCCAGACGGTTGTGCAACCCACGCAGTTGGATCTCGACAATCTGCACCAGATCGTTCTCGTCGAGTTCACGGAACCGAACGATGTCGTCGATGCGGTTGACGAACTCCGGTTTGAAGAAGTCCTTGGGGTCAACCGGAAGATTCGAGGTCATGATCAGCACGACGTTGGTGAAGTCGACCGTCCGTCCCTGTCCGTCGGTCAGACGACCGTCGTCCAACAGTTGCAACAGCACGTTGAA
>CAYQFM010000026.1:0-4612 GCA_964416735.1 uncultured Iamiaceae bacterium
CAAACAACTCTCCTCCATCGAGGAGCTTCGCCCAGAATCGCAGCACCGCTGGATCGCGATTGCGTCACGCGTTCGGCAGCGACGGCAGAACGAGAAGTGCCTCGTCCGCTGCTGCGCCGAACCGGGTCATCCCCTCGACACTGGCGACAAGCAGCTCGAAGATGGCCGTCGTCGAGCTGTTCCCGACGCGCAGCCACACGACCTTGGGTGGTGGACCGTACAGGAACGCGAGCTGTCAGAAGTCCGAATCCTTGGACACGACCACATACCCACCGCTACGAGCAAAGTCCCAGATCTCACGATCGGTCGCCGTATCCAGCCCCAGGTTCGTCACGTGCACGCTGTCGGGAAACAAGTGCTCCACCAGATCGACCAGACGACGCGACAGGTTCTGATCGAAGAGCAGCTTCACGCCGTGGCAAGACGTCGTTCACGCAAAGCCGCGAACTCGATCGCTGCCCGGACGTGTTCAGACGACAGCTCCGGAAAATCAGTGATGATCTCCTCAGTGGTCATACCTGAAGCCAAGTACTCCAGGACGTCGTAGATCGCGATCCGGGTGCCCACGAAACAGGGCTTTCCGCTACGCACACCCTCTCGGGTCTCGATGAGCGCCGTCACATCCATGAGGGCCACGCTACTCCGAAGATTTCGGGTCGTGACGGCCCTCCTCCATCGAGCGTCGTGGCTGGCCCACCAAGACCGACACGGCTGTAACGCCACGACCTATGCCGCGTGATCGGACTACGGGATCCCGACTGCCGGAATCGGCAACGCCCCACTTATCGATCACCTGGCGCACTCGCACGACCTGCGACCCAGCAGACCACCGGACATCATTCCCGCCACGACCGGAAGCCAGCCCCTGTCGGATCACGCAGGGCTCGTGATCGACCTCGCACAGAGTTGAGTTGGACCTCCTTGCTCACGTCCGAGTTGGAGGCGCACCTCACCACATACGCGGCGCCGGGCAAGAAGGGCTCGTGTTCTGCGGGCCGAACGGCCAGCCACTGCGCCGGATGTTCGGCCAGTCGACCTCACGGGCGGCATTGATCTACAAGCACACCACCCAGGACCGCTGCCACGAGATCGCCGTTGCGCCATGCCCGATGCCACCGTACAATCACCGTACAGCAACTGGAGGTCTGGCATGGCACGAACCGCTCGCATCGAACTGCGCGCAGAACCTGAGCGAGAGGAACGCATCCGCTACGCGGCTTCCCTCGCGCACCAATCGGTGAGCTCGTTCGTGCTCGACGCCGCCTCGGACCGGGCCGCTGAGCTCATCGCCGAGAGCACCGTCAGCATCGTGTCCGACGAGTTCTTCGAAGCGCTGCTCGACGCCCTCGATCGACCGCCGAAGAAGAACGAGGCGCTCGCCCGACGGGCCAAGCAACCCCGCCGCGTCACCCAGCACTGAGGTGCGGTACCGCTCCGAACTGCTCGCAGATCGCCATCAGCTCGACCGGTTCTCCAGCAGCAACGCGGAGCTCGACGACTGGCTGATCCAGCACTCACGGCATGCCGCCGCGATGAACACGGGACGCACCTTCGTCTGGCACGCCGGCGACGACCTCGTGGTCGCGTACTTCACTCTCGCTGCGCATCGCATCCGGCGCACGCGCATCGCGAAGAAGGTCGGGCGAGGCTCACCCGAGGAGATACCCGCGGTCCTGCTCGCCCGGCTCGCACTGGACAAGAGCCTGCACGGTCGCGGGCTCGGCGGTGAGGTCCTGTGGGACGCCCTCACCCGAGCCGTCGCGGCCGGCACGATCGCGGCGGCACGATTGGTGGTGGTCGAGGCCATCGACGACAACGCCGCGGAGTTCTATGAGCACCACGGGTTCGTCCCCAGCCCCGATGATGCCCACCAACTCGTTCTGAAGATCAGCGAGATCGCCAAGTCGCTCGGCCTCACCTGATGTGGTTCCCGTTCACAGCTGGAAAAGCTGAGAACGCGACCTCTGCGGTTCGACTCTGCATGCGAGCCGCGTCGACCTCGCCGACGGTGACCGAGTCGACACTGCCCAAGCCAACGATGGCGGAGTGGTTCATCAGCCACCCGGATCACAGGTAATTTCGAGAAAGTCCTGGCTGACCTGAGTTCCATCGCGGACGAGAGCAACGGCGTTCGGCGCTATGGACGGCGCTTGGGCGCAGGTGAAGGCGATCGTCTTCGGCGGGCAGCGGCTGGAGCTGGACGATCCGGGTCAGGTCTGCGTATTTCGTTGGTCGCCTCGGCCGGTGAGCTCGACCAGACGACGTACCCGTTTGTCGTCGACGCCCAGATGCCGGGCGAGGACCCCAATCGTGCGGTCCGCGTCAAGCGCGTTTACAGCAACCATTTCTTCCAGATCCGCCCAGTCCCTGGTTCGGTTGAAGAAGACCTTGAACACAGCCAGATCCGCACACGACAGAAACGGCACGAGCACACCGTTGAACTCGTGGAACACCGCACGATCGGCCGCGGCAACGTGAAACTCGGTCGTATTGAGGAACACGTCGACGGGTGTTGAATCCCAATGCAGCCGAGCCTGCCCGTCACGTTCGAGCATCGTCCGTTCAGGCGCCCCCCAGACCACCTCAGCAGGCAGCGCGGCGAGCACCATATCGACCTCGCCGGGTTCCAGGAATACGTTGAGGTCGATGTCGCTGGTTCCACGCGGCGTTTGGGTGCACCATGCAAGTGCCAACGCGCCGCCAAAGGCGTGGTCCACCCCAGCGCGCGCCAAGTGCTGATCGAGTGCGACGATCATGTCAGCAAGCGGGATCACGGTTGATCGAATCGGGGATAGTCGAGCGTTGGCTGATGCGACGTCGGGAACTGGGACGCCAAGTCGAGTACCCGTTGCAGTTCTACTCCCCGATCGGATGGGACGGCTGGACGAGGTGCTTGGCGGCGGGTCAGTGAGACCGCCAGCTCTACCCGAGCGACGCGAGCGATCCGTGTCAATACGGTGAGCGTCGGTTGGCGCCGATCTCGCTCATAGGCCGATAGGGCCGGCTGACTCGTCCCCGCGCGAGCCGCGAACTCGGCTTGGGTCAGGCCCGTGCGTGTTCGTGCCTCACGAATGGCTCGACCAGCATGCATGACTTGAGTATATCAAATATGATATGTCATCCAGCGTTTTGCGATGTGCCCGTCACCGGTTACACCGACAGGACCGGTCGGTGTCAGGTGATGCCACAACGGAGTGACCACAGTGGGGAGATCACAGTGGGGAGATCACCGCGGAATAATCGCAACGGTGTGATGAAGACGGAGTGATCACTCCACGGCAACCCAGCCCTGTCCGGGCTCATAGTGCTTGATCACCCTTGCCGGAACACCCACAGCCACGCTGAAATCAGCGATGTCTCTTGTCACGACGCTGCCCGCCCCGATTGCGACGTGACGCCCGATCGTCACGCCGGGCAGAACCACGGTGTTGTGGCCCAACCAGGACCCATCGCCGATGACCACGGGTGCTTCGGGTTGATGCTGTCTCGAGATGGGTGCCTCGGGGTCCTCGTATCCATGATTCATGTCCGTGATGTGTATTCCGTTGCCGGTCCAGACATCGTTGCCGATTGTGATGGATCGATGACCGACGATCGTCGAGTGGCGCCCGATCAAACAGCGGTCACCAATGGTCACGATCCGGTCGGCCAGGTCCGGCTGATCCGGCATCCAACCAGCCGACAGTGTCACATGCGGGTTGATCACCGTGTTCGACCCGATGTGGACAGCTTGTTCGTTCACGAGCGAAGCAAGTGGAAACCCGATGATCGAACCTTCACCGAACGAGCCGAAGCGGCGGGCCACCCGCGAACGGGCACCGATGGACCCGAGGCGCTGAAACCACCCCCAGGACCAACGCACAACCTCGCTGGATGCCGTGTAGAAGTCGCTCAGCAGACGATTGGAGAGGGTCGGCGCAAACGGGTCCCGATCGAGCATCGCGGTGACGCTATCGCCCGCGTATCAGCCGTCGCCCGTCAGTTTGGATGCCGAAGACAGACGCCTTTCCAGGTCGACGAGAAAGTCACCAACCTCAGCCGGGTCCGCAAGGCGGTACGTGGCTTGCGTTGTCCGGTTGCCGGTTCCCACCACAATTCCTATGCCACCGGTTTGAACGGCACCGAAAGCATCCTCGTCGGTTTCATCATCCCCGATGTAGACGCAAAGCGTTGTCGCACCCGCATCAGCCTCGTTGGCGGTGTGGCCCACCTCGGCCGAAACCCACTCGACCGTCTTGCCTTTGTCCCAGTCGAGATCCGGGCGCAGTTCGAAAATCTTCTTGCCACCGGTCATCCGAAGGCCCTGTGTTGCGCCGGCAGTCTCGCTAACGATCGAGGCCAACTCGTCAATCAGTTCGTCGGGTGTCTGGCGAAAGTGCACCGCCACGGCGAAGCGCTTCTGCTCCACCCAGGCTCCGTGTATCTGGTGTATCTGATCCCGCAGGTGTTTCGCTGCTCGATCGAGGGCGGCTTCCGCGTCCAGAGCGGCCGGGACCTCCCGGCGAGACGCATCGGGTGTCATGAGATCGGAGCCGTGGCTCAGCGCATACCTGAGAGCCTCGGTTCTAACGAGCCGCGCCTCGACCTCGAGGTCGCGCCCGGAGATGATTCC
>CAYQFM010000026.1:4622-17034 GCA_964416735.1 uncultured Iamiaceae bacterium
CAGCACGTCGGCGCGCTTGGTCTCGGGCACGAAATAGGCGGGGCGCAGCAGGGACGCAACGGTCGCCGGCGCTTCGCCGCGCTGCCAAACCGCCAGCAGGTCTTTGGCGTAGAGGATGCCGCGCACGTCATCGAGGTCGCGCCCGGAGATGATTCCAACGGTGACCCTCGCGGCGAGGCGCTCCAGCGTCATACGAATACCGGGGTCGATGATGGCAAGTTCGGGCCGTGCGACGATTGGAGTGAGCGTGCCGTCGTAGTCGAGCAACACCAACGGCGTAGCCTGCGCGAGGCGGGTGACAAGGGCCTCGTCGAAGGCTATGGGAAGACCCGACAGCTCACGACCCTGCGTGCGGGGTGCACCCGGTGATTCAGTCACGGCGGTCACCCATCTGAGCGTCCCCCATCTTCACGCATCATCACCTCGGCGGCCGGACGACCTCTTCGCAACAGGCTCGCCATCGTGCGCATAGGCCCGTCGATGTGGGTGAAGAACGCTTTGTAGCCGGCACAGAGGTAGTTGATCGTCTCGTCATCGTTGCCAGTCGCAATGAATCGGTTCTTCGGACACTCACCACGACAGGCGAAGAGCACCGGGCAGCGAAGGCACTCGTCGGACAGAGTGTCACGCTTGGCATCACCAAATGCCTTCTGGGCAGGCGAGTCCGCCATCTCGTCGAGCGTCATTTCGGACAGGTTGCCAAGAAGGAACTCCGGTTCGACGTAGTGGTCACATGCGTACACGTCGCCATTGTGCTCAGCCACGACGGCGCGGCCGCAGGTCTCGGCGAAGATGCAGAGTGCCGGCTCCATGCCAAGCCAGGATGCGAGCGCCGAGTCAAAGCTCTGCACAAAAATGCGCCCCACGTCTCTCGACACCCATTCGTCGAAGATGGCGATCAGAAAGGACCCCCACGCAACCGGGTCAACCGATCTGTCAGTCACGGCGTCAAAGCGGGTCGCAACCGTCGCGCTGGTTCGTTCGACAATTGGAATGAACTGGACATGACGAACACCGAGGTCGTCCCGGAAGAACCTGTAGACGTCGAGTGGGCGATGCTGATTGGCGGCGTTCACAGTACACAGGACGTTGTGCTCGACACGATGACGCTCGAGCAACTCGAGACCGGCAATGACCTTGTCGAAGGTGGCACCACCGTGCTTGTCGACCCGGTACGTATCGTGCAACTCACGCGGACCGTCGATACTGATACCGACGAGAAAGTCGTTGTGTGCAAATACAGTGCACATCTCGTCGTCGAGCAGGGTTCCGTTGGTCTGGATGGTGTGATGCACCACCTGATGGGGGCGGCGGTACTTCTGTGCCAACTCCACCGAGCGGGCAAAGAACGCCGAGCCCATGATTGTCGGCTCACCGCCCTGCCAGGCCACGGTTACTTCCGGGCCGGTCTGCGATTCGAAGAGCCTTCTCAGGTACGTATCGAGCGTCTCGTCGGCCATCCGGAAACGGTCGCCGGGGTAGAGCGCTTCTTTTTCGAGGAAATAGCAGTACGCACAGTCGAGGTTGCAAATGGCCCCAGTGGGCTTTGCCATCAGGTGAATTGGGAGCGGAGCCTCGGAGCCGGGTATCGACGATTCGGGAGTCAATTGATCGCCCTGACCCTCAGGGCAGCGGCACAATCACGACATGCCCGCCATCAGTCTCTCGATTCCGGCAATCACGTCGGGATAGCGGCGGGTACGAGCGCCACCGTCAACCGAGAGAAAAGCACCGTTCATGAAACTGGCCTGGTCTGATGCCAGGAATGCGGCCACCTGGGCAATCTCATCAGCCTCGCCGTAACGACCGAGCGGCGTGTTCTCGACGTACCCCTCGACCACGCCGGGGATGGCCTGAAGCGGTGCCCTTGCTCCGGTTATAACCAGGCCCGGGGCAATGGCGTTCACCCGCACACCCAGCGGCCCCATCTCGAGAGCGGCCACCTCCGTGAGCATGGCCACGCCAGCCTTTGCCGAGCAGTAGGCGCCCATTCCCCGGCCCGGCTGTATTGCGTTGAGACTGGCCGTGACGACAATCGACCCAGAACCGTTGGAGGTAAGAACCTTTCCCGCGTGTTTGACCGTCAGGAACGCCCCGGTCAGGCAGAGATCCACGATGCGTTGCCACTCGGCAAGATCGTGGTCGACCAGAAGTGAGCCTGTACCCGCCCCGGCATTCACAACCGCAATGTCGAGGGTTCCAAAACGCTCCACGGCCAGCGCAATGGCCGACTCGACATCGGATTCAACCGTGACGTCGCAGTGTGTGGGAACAACCTCGTCTCCCAACTCGCCCACCAGCGACTGAAGGCCTGCGTCATCGATATCCGCTACGACCACCCGAGCGCCTTCGGCCACGTAACGAACCACGATGGCTCTACCCAGGCCGGAAGCAGCCCCGGTCACCAGCGCAACACGCCCGTCAAGCCTCTTGTCGTTCGTCATCGTGCCCCTCTTCGGTCAAGTCCACGTGCGGCTGAGTCCAATGCGGTTGAGCCAAGATCGAATACGCCAATATCCGTTTCGGCCAGTGACAAGCTTAACCCTTTGCTCCTTGAGCATTCCTTGTGGTCAGAGCGGTCTCCCAGGCCTCCAACCAGTGCTCTGCACGTCCTTCGATTGTCCAATTCCTGGCGACTTCGAGACCCTTTCCAACCACGTCCGCACGTCTCTCTTCGTTTGTGATCAACTCCGACATTGTCCGATACCAATCCTCGGGTGAATCTGCCAACTCCCCCGCCCCGAGATCATGAAGTTCGACATACGAGGGTGTTGGCGTTGCGACAAAGGGAATCCCCCAAGCGGCCAACTCCATGCCCTTGAGCCACGACTTGGCGGCATTGAAGTCATTGTGCGTCAGGGGCACTATTCCAAGCCTCACGCCCTTGGCGTGCACTTTTGGATAGCGCTCGAAGCTCACCCACTTTGCAACCTTCGCCTTGACACCCAGAACGCGGCCCGCCTCATCATTGTCCACGCACCGAAATCGGGTACCGGTCTCAGCCGTCACGCGTGCAATGGAATCACCCAGGACATCGAGATCGTTGACGTGGGTGCCAAGGTGACCCGTCCATGAAATGGAGTCTCCGTCCGTACCAATGCCCAACCAGGACTCGGGAACAGCGTTTCGCAGTACGCGGACCCGGCCGTGCGGGGCATACCTCTCGGCCAAGGCCGGTGTTGTCACGGTCACCATGTCGGCCATCCGCGCAACCCGGAGCAGGTTCTCACCCCGACTGTTGGAAACGGCTTCGGGGACCCACCAGTAGCACGTGCCGTCGCTGGCAACAGTGGTCCTTCGTCGTTCCATATCCATGCCCGAGATCTCAGCGAAGACCTGGGCCTCGTCCTCGGCAAACCAGTGCGGATGCGAAGCTATGTAGCCCTGGTTGTCGGGGTGGGTCGCAAGCGGATCGTCATCGATGTCCACAACCACAGCCACCCCTTGACGCTGAAGTGTGGAGAGGGTCTCAATCCATTTGACGGTCAAAGGTCGGTGGACGACAACCACGTCGGCGTCGGTGTCCACCCGAACGCACCGTCGGATTCCACCGACATCCTGCCACACCCCGGCCAGATCCTCTTCACTGACGGTGGCTCCAACCTGCCTTGCGGGAAGGCGCAATCTGAGGTTGCCACTTCCGTATCCATCACCCGGATAGACGACGATCTTCACCGGTCCCCCAATCAACACACCCAGTCGGTACTGCACTGCGTCGGCACAACGTCGGCACAACGTCGGCACGGCCAACAAGCAGAATACCCGAGCACCTCGCACGACCATTCGCCGGACGATGTTCGATTCGCCTTACCCTTGATACCGAAGGGGGTGTCATGGCGATTCTGCCATTTCGGCCACACAGTCACGATGACAACGTCGATGTCAGAGGAGAACCCAGGCTTCTGACCAACAACAATCCACTCGCGATGGTCTACGGGGGCGGTGGTGTTTTCGGTATCGGCTACGGCGTCGGCGTTGCACACGGATTGGCAGCTACGGGAATTGCTGTTGGCGAGGCCCCGGCACTCGGAACTTCTGCCGGCTCCTGGGTGGCGTCAATTCTCGCCCTGGGCCTCAGCTACGACGACATTGCAGAGATGGACACGCCCTCGGTTCCCGACTTTCGAAGCGAGGTCCTCGTCGAACTCGGCCGCGACCTGTTTGGAAACGCCAAACACCCACTTGTCTCAGCATCGGCCGTGTGTCTCAAGAGCCGTCGTCGCCACATTCTCGACGGTGCACAATTCGAGCTGGCCGATATTGTCGCCGCTTCCTCGGCGGTTCCCGGCCTGCTGCCACCGCATCATGTCGGGAAATGTCTCTACATAGACGGCGGAATGTGGTCGGCAACTTCGGTTGACGCCGCCGCGAACGCTGAGCGCGTCATTGTCGTCGCCCCGCTGGCCGGTTCGGTCTTGGGCCCAATGGGTTGGGGCGCCGGGATGCTGCTGCGGCGCGAGCTGAACACCTGGCGTGAACGCAACGCCAACTCTGAGATCTTCAAGATCAGACCGAACCGACGTATCGCAGCGCTCGCCGGGCGCAACCCACTCAACCTGTTCGACAAGGCTCGTGCGCTCGACGCCTACCCGCTCGCCTACGACCAAGGACTTCGATGGGGCGAACGCCTGATGGGCCTGGCCGCCGCCTGAACCTGGGCTGAGCTTGGGCATTCTTGGTCCGAGGCCGCCCAAATCGCCGCCGGCTCAGTTTCCGTCGCCACCCTCGTCCGACGCGGTAACACGAAGCTTCAGACGACATCCCGCCTTGCGCGGATCAACCGTCACAAAACCGTCGAGTTCCACACCGTCCATGGAGGCGACGACTGCTTCGACGATGCCCGCATGGAGTTCGCAGACGGTCTCTGGATCTGCGGCGGCGGCCGTCTCGAACGGACACGCCCGCAATGCAATCTCGATTCCTGAACCACCAGGAACCACATCCGAATCGACCGCATTCGCGTCGACAACATGAGGGTCGAACCCCTGACGACGCATTTCATCGACAATCGTGTGGACAGCACTCGCGCTCTCTACCACCGCCTGATCAGATGACCCGATACGCCGCCCGACCTCGCGCGGACTCTCACCGGTACGTATCACCTCTGCCAACCACGTCGAAAGCCTCTCGTAGGGACCCATCACTCCCCAGCGACTTTCGGCGGAAGGGTCCAGCGTGTACATCAGTCGCGGTCTGCCGCGCCCCGCGTGTGGTGCTGTCTGTTCGGCAAGCAGCTTCGCTTCGACCAACTTGGCAAGGTGCTGGCGAATGGCGTTGTGGTTGAGGCCGAGGTGGTCGGTCAATTCCGCCACCCCGACCGGCACCTCGGCATCCACGACATACCTGAACACCTCGTAGCGCGTGGGGTCTCCAAGCGCGCGTGCCTGCAGCTGCAGGCCGGGATCATCCCGATTTGTCACTGCTTGACGAAGGTGATTCGCCAATCGGCCTCCGTGATCTGATCGACCACGAAGTTGAAGCCCTGCTCGGAAAGCACGCCTTCGAGCGGCACCGGCTCGAACGGGGCATAGACCACCAGAATCTGACCGGGCTGAACTTCCTTGGCCGCGGCCATGATCGTGTCGAACGGCTCGCCGCCAGCTGCGATGATCGGGCGCGCATCAACCACGTGTGCCTTGGAGGTGACTTCGATGATCCACTGCTCCGGGCCACTCTCGACCGGTTCCCAGTTGAAGTGGCCGGGGCGGGCCGCATCGAGTTGATAGCGCAGCGGAACCGGATCGTGGTCAACCAGCAAACGCAGGCTGTCGCCAGCGCTCAGCGCATCGAGCTTAGAGAAGATCGTGCTGTGACGCTCGGGGGGTGGCAACTGTATGACATCTAGGGTTTCCATCAAGCCCTCCAGGACTGTTTGATATGGAGACTGTTGAAATGGGGTGTCAACGACCCGTGCCGAAGATCACACCGTGGGACTCGTCGGGATCGCGGGAATCACTGGCAAATACCGACTGCCTTGATTATTCTAGTCTCAACTAGAAAAATCAAGGAGGGGCCATGTCTGGGTCGGAAACAAAATCAACCGATACTTCACATGACACCGCAGGACATGACACCGCTGGACAGCCGGTTGCTACAGAGGCGGTTCATTCGAATCTGTCCGTTGAAATGGGTTGTCCGGTGTGCGTGAACGAGACCATCGAAGCGCTCACCACCAATCCGATCATCGAAGAGGTGATTGTTCACAGTGCCGACGGTTGCTTCGAGGTGACTCACCGAGGGCCGGTAGAGGAAGTGATAACCCTCATCAACAGCGTCGGACACGGAGTTGATATTGCCTCCAACGGTGAGACGATCATGACTCCGGTAAGAGCAGTGGCCGTGCATGCGTGCGAGCACCATCAGCCAGCATGACAATGACGACGCCCCCCGACCCGTCATCAGATTCGGCCGTACCTGAAGTGCCCGTACCTGAAGTTCCACCGATGCCACCGGTGCCTGCGATGCCAGAAGTCCCAGCGATGCCCGCAATACCGACGGCGCTCCAGACTCCGGCCACAAGCCCGACAGCCGCACCACCCATTGTTCCGCTTACGGGTAGTCCACCCCGACCAGCCGGTATGGCCCCGGGGATGACGCCAGGTATGTCGCCAGGTATGTCACCGGGCATGTCACCGATGGCCCCGGGCAACCCGAATGTGCCACCACCGTCAGTTCCGCTGGCCTTCATATTGGCGGGCGGCATCGGCCTGATCGGTTTCGGCATCGTCACAATCCTGGTTGCGAGCAACGCCATTCACACACCGATGAGCGAGACTCGCACTGTTCCGGCAATGCACGTGGGAATGCTCGCGTTTCTGACAATGACCGTGCTTGGTGCCGTTCACCAGTTCGGGCCCGTGGTGGCCATGCGGCCGCTGCGCAGCGCGCTGGTCGGGCGGATCACGATGGGAACCATGTTCCTCACGGCGTGGTTGTTGCCGTTGGCATTTATGCTGCGATCAAAACCAACCATGATCACGGGCGCAACGTTCGGACTGATCACCGTCACGCTCGCCGTGTGGAATCTCTCCCAAGCTCTTGCCTCGAACACGGGAGGCGTCCCAATCGTGGGGCTCCGTCTGTCGATTGCCTACCTGGTCATCACCGTGCTGTTCGGCGTGACCTACGCATTCAACCTCCACTGGTATTGGTTCCAGCTTCTCCCTCATCGGGTGCTGGCGCACGCTCACCTGGGACTGCTCGGCTGGTTGGGCCTGACATACATCGGAGTGGCGGAGAAGCTCTGGCCGATGTTCCTGCTGTCACACAGACCCAGCGCGCGCTCGGGTGCGTGGGCGGTCGGGCTCGTTGCCATCGGCACCGCCGAGTTCACGCAGGGGTTGCTGTTCGATGTTCCGGCCATGACCTTCATCGGCGGGATGACACTGATCGGCGGATTCGTCGCACATCTCACATCTCTGGCAGGTGCTGTCAAACACCGTCGACGTTCCCTCGAGTTGCTGCACGCGTACCTGTTCGTCTCTGCAGCCTTCCTGGTGCTCGCATGTGTGGTGGGGGTAATTGCAGGATTGGCGGATGTCGGCACCGTGACCAGAACACGCCTTGCGGCCGCCGAGGTCATGTCCCTTGCAGCATGGTTGTCGCTGGCCGTGATCGGCCACACCCACAAGATCGTGCCCTTCATCACATATACAGCGCTCAGAGAGCGGGGCATCCGCACAGTTGCCGACGGAAAGCCGCTCATGTTTGGCAACCTCTTCAACAGAAGAGCAGGTTGGGTGTCACTTGTAATTGGTTGCCTCGGATTTCTTTCGATCGTGGTCGGTCTTCTCACGGCAACATCCGCGCTACTTGTCATCGGTGGAATCGCCTTGACCGTGACCGGGTTGATCACAACAGCCAATCTCGTAAACGGACCACTACAGGCCTCCAAGCTGGAACCCACGCCGGTTCCTCCTCGCCCGCCAATGCCAGGCACGGTGCCCGGTACGGATGCAACAGGACAGCCACGCCATGTTCCCGCTTGGACCCCGGTCAACAAGACGCCGGTCGAAAAGACGCCGGTCGAAAAGACGCCGGTCGACAAGACATCCGACGCGTGATCAGCTACTCAACCGGTCAGACGAATCACCAGGAGTACCCATGAGCGACATGAATCCAAACGAGACACCATCGGCTTCGGCCGAGCCATCGGCCGAGTCAGAAACATCCGAACCCATAGTGGCGGAAACTTCTGTCATCAGTCCTGGGATGAAGACGGCACCTACTGCCGAGCCATCACTCGACGACAGTCTGCGCGAGCAACTGTTGTGGGCCCTCGGCCAGGTCTGGGACCCTGAACTGGGTCTCGACATTGTGACGCTCGGGCTCATCTACGACATCCGAATCGACGGGAACAAGGTGGAGATCGACATGACCCTCACCACCCCCGGGTGTCCGGTCTCGGACACGATGCCCCAAGAGGCAGAGATGAAGGCACAGGGCGCGCTGCCCGATTATGAGGTACACGTGAATGTCGTCTGGGACCCACCATGGTCTCCGGCTCGCCTCTCAGAAGACGCTCTCGAGTCTCTCGGTTACAGGCGCTAGACACTGACATGTCCGAATCCGAGACAGAGGACACCGCAGCAGAAACGGCTGTTGGCGAATCGCCAAGACCCAGGCGCCTCGCTTCGACACGTGGACTTTCCGCAGACGAGCGCCGCACCAACCGGGTCACCATCGTGCACGCCCAGTCACAAACAACATTCGTGGTGGCCGGACTGTTCATCGCCTCGGCAATTGTCATGGCCCTCGTTGACAACCGCACAGGCTGGTGGCTTCCGCTCCACCTGTTCCTACTGGGCGGTGTCCTCACAACCATCTCGGGCGCCACGCAACTTCTGGCCGTCCCTTGGTGTTCATCACCGGCACCGCACACCTGGATCGTGCGCACTCAACAGGTGTTACTGGCAGCCGGGGTGATTCTTCTCGCCACCTCGCACGAACTCGACTGGAACGCAACGTTGGCCGCCATCGGCGGCGTTGCAATACTCATCGCGCTCGCGCTGCTTATCGGCCTTCTCAACACGATCCGTGTAACCGGGCCGAAAGATCGCTTCTATCCGGCCATAGACGGCTACATGGTGGCCCTGGCTATAGGGATTTTCGGCAGCTACGCAGGAATTCGCATGGTCACCACATCGGTGAACGCACAGGACTACCAGTGGGTGCGCTCAGCACATCTGAGTACGAACCTGCTCGGCCTCGTGGGAATCATCATCGCCACAACCCTTCCGTACATGATGGCAACGCAGGCCCGAATGAAAATGTCGAAGCGTGCTACCCCGCTGGCTGTGCGCTCGATGTTTGCCGCCATGACCATTGCCACCCTGGTCGCAGGACTCGGAATGCTCTTCCAGCAACCGGCTGTGGCCGGCGTCGGCTACATCGGATACGTGATCGCTCTGGGTTACTCGATGTCCTTGCTGCCAATTCTCGGCGAGAAGCAGATCCGCTGGGCCGGCTGGCGAATTGCCCACCTGGCAGCAGGAGTTCTCTGGTGGGCGGGTTGTGTTGTTGCGATGGCGGTCAACGCCTTCAGAGACAGGCCGATCCCCGAGACCGTGCTTCTGGTGCTGATCATCGGTGGTTTCGCCCAGATTCTCATCGGTTCACTCGCATACTTTGCTCCGGTGCTGCGAGGTGGCGGACAAAAGGGCCTCTCCAACGGATTCCGCACCACCCGGTCGCTGCTCGGCTTCATTGCGGCGAACGTCGCTGTGGTCGGCTTGGCGATTCGGTCCGGTTGGCTGATCGCCCTGGGGCTCGGTGTCTGGTATTTCGACGGCGTGGCACGCATCGCAATTCTGGCGCTGGGCGATCCGAACAAGGACGACAAAAAGGAAGACAAGTCCACTGGCAACGCCGCCACCAGCAACAAGCCTTCTGGAAGCAAGTCCTCTGGCGACAATGACACCGTTGGCAAGCCAGTTGAAACTGCCGCGTCGGCGGACTGATGGCCACACCCGGCCGACCACGACCTGAGGAAGCCAAGGCCCGTGACGCATCACCGGGCCAGACAGCACCGGGCCAGACAGCACCGGGTGGCCCAAAGCCGGTCAAGACCGGTGTTGTCGAAATCGGCGGCGACCCAGCATGTTGGGCTCACCTAGACAACGATCAGTTCACCGACTACGCGTGGAAGCGTGACGACGACTTCGAAAGCGCCGTCGTCAACGATGACGACGGCGTATGCGACGGCGGATGACCAGCACCACGATCAATCCGGCGACCGCACCACCAACGCCGATGGCAATCTTCTGGTTGGTGGCCGCACGTGCCTTGGCCGCGTCTCCGTCCTCGGCATAGAACGCCTCAGGCACCGACAGCACGTATCCAGCAACCGCAGCGGCAGGAAGGTGCTTTCCGGGCTTGATGGTCAGTTCCTTGTCTTTCACGGCCTTGATCGGCGAAAGCTGGCCGCTGCACAGACCCGCCATCGCCAACCATTCACCGGCGATCTCGGTCACTCCGGGAGCAGCCCCGTCACTGATCTCGACGCGCCCCGGACCAAATGAGACAGTCACAGCCGTATCGCGGTCGTCGGCGCGCATGACAACCGAACCACGCGCATTGGATGCAATCCTGGCTCGACCCGGGAAATCGCGGACGTTGTCTTCGAGGAGGCCTGCCAGCATCGACGCCATGCCAGAAGCGTCATCACCGTTGGTGAGCACAACATCAGGGGTCTTGTGTGTGGACATCTGTCAGATCCTCCCGGGCGGTGGGTTTGAATCAGCTTCTGGGCCTTCGGAGGCCGCGCTGGAAACGGGCAAATGAATGTCACGCGTTCCAAACACAGTGACGTTCCTGCTGGCCGCAGGCTACTAGGTCACCCTGCCGATCCGGAATCCTCGGACTTACGATTCGCGCTCTGCCCACACACGCGAACACACTGCGTAGCGGTGAAACTCGGCACATGTCCCCCGACAAGTGGCGGAACACGTTCCAATAACGCGAAGCTCGCGTATCGCGAATCGGAATAGGCGAAAGCAAACCAACAGATCCGCCCGAAAGGACCTCCCGTGAAACAACTCCAGGACCGTGTAGCTGTCGTAACCGGAGCAGGAAGCGGGATCGGTAGATCGACCGCCGAGGCACTTGCCCGACGTGGATGTGACCTCGCCCTCGTGGACATTCGCGCCGAGGCCCTCGAAGGTACGGCTGCAAATGTCACCCGCTATGGCCGCAAAGCATCGATTCACGTTGCCGACGTGTCCGACTTCGATCGGATGATGGAGTTGCCCGACGAGGTCATGGCCGAACACGGCCGGGTTCACATAGTCATGAACAACGCGGGTGTCATGTGTGCCGGCCGGTTCGAGGACGAGAGTTTTGACGACATCAAGTGGATGGTTGGAATCAACGTCTGGGGCGTGGTTCATGGCTGCAAGGCATTCCTCCCTCTGTTGCACCAGGCAGAAGAAGCCCACATCGTGAACACTGCCAGCATGGTGGGCCTGCTCGGCATGCCCTACAACTCGACCTACTCACTCACAAAGGGAGCGGTCCGGGCATTCACCGAGGGCCTGCGTGGCGAGTTGCGCGGAACCAAGATCGGCGTGACAGCCGTGATGCCCGGCGGTTTCAAGACCAACGTCATGGCCAATTCTCGTGGTGCCGAAGGCGAACGCATCGCCCGCCTTGCATCACACCCGGCAGCGAACATCTTCCTGCGTTCACCCGACAGCGCAGCACGACGGATCATTGTTGCCATCGAGAAGGACAAACCCCGCACGGTGCTGGGAATAGACGGACACATGGTCGACACCGTTGCTCGGGTGGCCCCCAGCCGGTCAGGTCTGGTTGGACGCATGCTCCACAAGATGACCGGCTGATCGGAACTGACAAGCGTCAGGCCACCCAAGATCAAGGCCGGCGCGGGTTCGGCCTGACGCAGGATCAGGGCGATGCAGGATCATTGCTCTTCAAGGTCTGGCAGAAATCACCGGGTCCATGCCGGAAGCCGAGTCAACCGCCAGATGGGGATTTGCCTCTTCGTCGGACTGCGCCTTGCGCTCCATCGACTCGAGCTCATCCCAGTCGTCATCGTCAAAACTGAAAACCGTCAGGGGGAACAGCTCCTCTTCCTCAGTCTCGATGTGCGCGGCAAGCTCGTAGTAGTCCTTGCGGTCATACTCAAACGACATGAGGCTCCGGCGGATGTCGGCGTGTTCGGCTTCGAGTTCGCCCAACAGAGTCTAGAGGCCGAATTCCTCCTTAGCCACGTGTATGTCAAGCATTGCAACCAGGTCTCGAACATCATCGATACCTATAGATTCACCACCCTCGAGCTTGAGAACGACGGCCCAAGCCATTGCAAGGATCTGCTCGTGCTCCTCGTGCAGTTCGAGAATCTGCGAGTACTCCCGGCAGCCGCAGTGATCACACATGACTTGTCCGCATCACT
>CAYQFM010000027.1:0-6227 GCA_964416735.1 uncultured Iamiaceae bacterium
TATGTCGCCGATCTCAAAGATCACGCTGTCGACCACCAGTTCCACGTGCACGACGAGCGCCATTTCGTAGAGACGTACTCACTGCGCCAAGCATGGGAGGTGGACCTGCACCCCGAGGACGCCTGTGGCGGCCCACTCGACCTCCATTTGGCACTCGAGGTGGACCCGCGGATAATGCTCGGCTTCGAAGACTGCATCCTTGATCTGCCCGAGGGTTCGGATCCGCCGGAGGGGTTCACATTCCCGTTGATCTTCACATGGGTGCTGCCACCCCTTCCGAACGGCCCCGACCTATTGGTACTCGCCACAGAACTTGCCGGGTTGGGTGGAACAGACCTGCCCTTGGAGGTGTCCGCAATTGACTCGTTCGCGTCTGTCACCGACCCGGCGGAACGCAGTCTCACCATTGTGGCGCGCATCGAGGTCGGTCTCGACTCGCTCTATGTCGGCCAGGACAACCTTTGCGATGTTCTCGACAAGTGCCATGAGGTCTCGGGTTTCCTGCTCGATCGCGCACCGGTTTGGTTGGACGAGATCTGAGAGTCGAGACACTTGAAATGTCATACCCTGCCGAACCGCGACACGTCGATACAGAGGTGATCCGCTTCACGGGTTCCGACACGGCGCATGTCGTCGAGCGAATGCGGGATCTGGTCGATCGCCGGAACGGATGGATCAACTTCCAGCCCGTACTTCAAGATGAAGACGGTGACTCTCCTGTGACCATGCCTCCGGTGAGGCCGGGCGTACTGGGGCTGTTCTCGGGACGTGGGCCGGCGGTTCCGGTTGGCACCTGGGTGCCGGGCGCCAAAAAGCGGCGCGGCTTCGAAGCCGACTCGCTTGGTATTCAGCACGGCGCAGGCCCCAAAGCTGCTCGCAAACTACGGGAGGCCGGCGTCACCGCACCCAATGATTGGCGTGTGCTGTCGGACCACCCGAAACGCGGCTTGGTGGTTCGACTTCCCAGCGAGACCGACCCGGGAGCCGTGCTGGACTGGATGATCCGAGCATGTCGCGAACTTTCACTTGTGCAACTACCCGACAACTGGGTTGCAATGGTTCACGCGCGCTGACCGCCGATCAGCGGAACAGGTTTCAGAAGGTTCCCACGAATCGACTCGGGCCACCCCGTCTCAAGGCGCAATCATCACGTCCCGCGGCCATCACTGTGCGCGTTGATATCGTTTCTCTCCGTGAGCAATTTGTTGCAGGCCCGCACAGGCCGCCGATTGTTTACCCCGGTGTGCGCGCTGTTTGTCTGCATCGGGCTCTTGGGGTCGGCATGTGAAAGGTCAACCAGCAGGTCCAAGTCACCCACTTCTCCCACCACCACCGCAGTCGAATCCACATCAGACTCAGCGCCTGACACAACGTCAGGGACAACCGGGTACACGACCGAGGACACGGAAGCAGCCACAACCACCCTCGAAACCCCATCGGCCGAGGAAGGCGGCGGTTCTCCTTCGACACCGGCCCCCGTTCCAATTCACGAGGTGTTGGCTCAACTCGCAATAGATGACCGGCCGAACCCACAAACGACATACCGACGTGAAGATTGGCCCACTTGGCGTGACACCACAGGAAACGGCTGTGATGCCCGAGAAAAAGTCCTCATCAGGGATTCGAGTGAACCAGCAACAATGGGGCCGGGCTGCGAGGTGGTGGCAGGATTCTGGACGTCACCGTATGACGGAATGTCGAGCACCAGGCCCGCGGATTTCGACATCGATCACGTGGTCTCCCTCTCAGATGCCCATCGATCTGGTGGATGGCGTTGGGATGCCGGAACTCGTAGGTCATACGCGAATGATCCCGACGTGCTGCTCACTACCTCGGCGACGTCAAACCGCTCGAAGGGCGACAAGACCCCCGACCAGTGGCGGCCAAACAACCAGGACTACTGGTGTGCCTATGCAACCAAGTGGGTGAGCATAAAGCTCAAGTACACGTTGACGATAACCACAGGCGAACGCGACGCCTTGGGGCAGATGCTGGAAACATGTACCACGGCTGGACCGACAACTCGCACGGAAAGCCCATCCGCAACGACTACTGCAACACCACCGGGACCACCCAACAACAGCGCCACCTACAAGAACTGCGCCGAAGCACGCGCTGCTGGGGCCGCACCGGTCCACCGAGGTCAACCTGGCTACGGGACCCATCTCGACAGGGACGGCGACGGCATAGGTTGCGAATAGCGACTTCACCGGTCTGCGGCCCGTTCGTATTGCCGCCGGAGGTATTACGAATCCGTCTGACGCTGGGGAACGAGTGGTTGTAGTGGGCCTGGCAGGGATCGAACCTGCGACCAAGGGATTATGAGTCCCCCGCTCTAACCACTGAGCTACAGGCCCGAGACGAAACGGCGTTCCCCGAATGTAGTTCCCCATTGGACTCGATTTGCTCCGGGGGTGGGACTCGAACCCACAACCTAACGGTTAACAGCCGTTTGCTCTGCCAATTGAGCTACCCCGGAATGTTGGCCAGGGTGAGGATAGCAGCGTCCGGGCTCGGCCCATGAACTCCACATCGGCCGCCCTCGGCTAGAACATTGACATGATCCGTTTTCGCCATGGCCTCATCGTCGGTTTCGCTCTGGGCTACTACCTGGGTGCCAAAGCCGGACGCTCGCGTTATGAGCAGATGAATGCAATGCTCGACCGCATCCGCAACACCCAGCAGTACCTGGAGACTCGGACAACGCTCTCGGATCTCTTTGAGCAGGGAAAGTCGATGTCAATGGAGATGGTCGACCAGGCAACCGGCGGGGCAGTCGACATGATCCTCAATTCACGCTCGCCCGAGTACCCCGGCGGCGATCATCCGTCCGGTGACGTGACTCTCAACTGACGCGAGACTCAACCGACGGCGCGACCGATCAGTCGGCTTCCAGGTAATCGCGGAGTTGTTCGCCGTGATTCTTGTTCCGCAGCTTCATGAGGGTCTTCGATTCGATCTGACGGATCCTTTCCCGCGTCACACCGAATGTCCGGCCCACCTCCTCGAGAGTGTGGGTCTGCCCGTCTTCCAGACCGAACCGCATGCGTACGACCGCCTTCTCCCGGTCTGTCAGTTGATCTAGGGCATCGAGCACAGCAGCGGTGAGCATCACCTTGGCAGCCATTTCAGCGGGTTCCTCGACTTCAGAATCCTCGATGAAATCACCGAGGTTCGAGTCGTCCTCTTCGCCCATCGGCATGTCCAGCGAGAGGGGATCTTGCGAGATCCGTAAAATCTCACGCACCCTTGCGGGCGTCATGTCCACCCTGTCGGCCAGTTCCTCCACCGTCGGATCCCGTTCGAGCACCTGAACCATCTCGCGCTGAACCCGGTGCACCTTGTTGATTGCCTCGAACATGTGCACGGGAATCCGGATGGTTCTCGCCTGGTCTGCAATCGACCGGGTGATGGACTGGCGAATCCACCAGGTGGCATAGGTGGAGAACTTGAAGCCCTTGGTGTAGTCGAACTTCTCGACCGCCCGCATCAGCCCTATATTCCCCTCCTGGATGAGGTCCAGGAGCATCATCCCGCGCCCCACATAGCGCTTCGCAATGGACACCACCAGCCGAAGGTTCGCCTGGGTCAACTCCGACTTGGCAGCCTCGCCGCGTCGGACCGCAATCTCCAGACCACGCCGCTCACCACGATCCATCGCATCGATGGCACCGCTGGCCTCCAGATCAGCGAGCCGCTCGGCCGCCTGGGTTCCGGCCTCGATCATCTTGGCTAGATCAACTTCGTCTTCACCGGTGAGCAGCGGAACCCTGCCTATCTCCTTCAGATACAACTTGACCGAGTCAGATGAACCGGTACCGGACGGACCGGCCTGCCTGAGGACGTCTCGTGACGCAACCGTTCGCAGCCGTGTGCGCTGACGCGTTGCAATGCCGTCCGGTCGATCCGCCTCTTCAGAATCGAACTCGACGATGACCGTCTGCAATTCGGTGCCATTGTCGGACGTGAGGTCACCACCGGCATCCGACAAACCCGTGGCAGTCTGGCCATCATCGGTCATTCCGGTTCCCCCGACCCCTCCACCAACCACGCTAGCAACTGATCCGTTGCCGTGACGCTGGAAACCGGGTCCCTGAGTTCCTCCATTCTCAGCTTGAGCCAGGCAGTCACCTGGGCATGTCGTGCAAAGTCCTCCACCGATGCCGTGCGCACCTGCGACTCGATAGCGGTCAACTCACGCCCAACCGCTTCTTCGACAAGACGGGCCAGCACATCACTGGGTTCTGCTTCGGTGTCCTCGACGGCAAGCCGTTGAAGCAGTTCTCGTGCCCCCGGGTCGGCGCAATCCAAGGCGTCACGCACAGAGGTCGCACCGGCCAGCGCCCGGTATGCCGCAAGCGTCAGATCATCGTTGAACAGGACGTCGTGCAGGTGTTCTGCGATACCGTCCGACTCGGCGATCATCAGCCGCAGGGCCTCCACCTCCGGTGTGTCACGACGGAAGTGCGATCGTGCCGGAGTCCTGAGCGTTGCCTGTGTGGCACGGGTCTGTGTGGCACTCAGGTGCGTAGGATCCATTCGGCACCGCGAAGCAACCTCGAGACGGTACTGATCCCGCACCAGCACATTCGGGTGTTCGGCCACAACCGCCATGGCCGATTCAGCCGCCCGTGTCCGTCCCTCCGGTGTCGAGAAATCTCCCGCCGCCAACACGCGATTGACCCTGAAGCCGAGAAACGGCACGGAGTCGCCAACCGAAGCACGCAACGCCTCCGGGTTGCTCAACGACAGGTCGGCCGGATCCACACCGGGCTCGAGTGCTGCTACAGCCACATCGACGTCGTAGGCCTTCTCCCACGCGTAGAAACGCTCCGCAGCATTCTGGCCAGCAGCGTCGGCGTCGAATGCAAGCACCACCCGTCGGGCAAAGCTCCGCAGAATCCGTACGTGCTCATCGGTGAGCGCTGTACCGCAGGTCGCCACCGCACGGTTGATGCCGGCCCTGGCGAATCCGATGACGTCGGTGTAACCCTCACACACGATCACCTCGTCGGCTGCGACGATGTCGGCCTTTGCCCAGTTGAGGCCGTAGAGCACGCGGCTCTTCGAATAGACAGCACTCTCCGAGGAGTTCTTGTACTTGGGACCGTCCTCGCCGGGCAAGATCCTCCCGCCGAAGCCCACGGCATCACCGTTCACGTCGAAAATCGGAAACAGGACGCGACCACGAAATGCATCGGTGGGACGATTTCGGCGGTTCAGGAAACCGAGTCCCGCCTCTACGAACACGTCATCCGGCAACTTCAAAGCCTTTGAGAGATGATCCCACCCTCGCGGAGCCCAGCCGATGCGATACTGACGGACCTCGTCGCCAGACAGCCCTCGAGACCGCAGGTAAGCACGGGCCTTGGCCGCATCGGGAGCGGACAAGAGACGCTGGTGATACCACTCGACGGCCGCTTCGACCGCCTCGAGCAGGCGCTTGCGACGTTTGCGACCCTCGCCTTCCTGGTGATCCGTATACCGCAACGTGACGCCGGCCTTGGCGGCCAACTTCTCGATGGCGCCGACGAAATCGAGGTGGTCGATCTCACGCACGAAGGTGATCACGTCACCTTTGGCCCCGCAGCCGAAGCAGTAGTAGAGACCCTGTTCCTGGTTTACCGAGAACGAAGCCGTCTTCTCACCGTGAAACGGACACAGGCCGCTCCAACGACGTCCCACCCGCTTGAGCGCTACGTGCTCGCCAATAACCGCGACGATGTCGGACGTCTCGCGAACACGTGCAATGTCTTCGTCGACTATTCCCATGACGCCGCGCTTGGCCAGCTCATCCCGGCGTGCGCGCCAGTCGAGAACTCAACCGGGAACTCAACTGGCAACTCAACCGGGAACTCAACCGGCTGCGCCGGAATCGATGATCGCTTGGGCGGCGGCAAGGCGGGCAATGGGAACCCTGTAGGGAGAACACGAGACGTAATCAAGGCCGAGCGAGTGGAAGAACGTGATCGATTCAGGATCACCACCATGCTCGCCGCATACACCCAACTTCAGACTCGGCTTGGTCTTTCGGCCTCCATCGCAGCCCATTGCCACCAAGGTGCCGACACCACGCTGATCAATCGACTCGAAGGGATCCACGGTCAACAATCCATCGACCAGATACTTCTCGACAATCGGGGCGACATCATCACGGCTAAAACCAAAGGTCATCTGGGTGAGGTCGTTGGTGCCGAACGAGAAGAAGTCGGCGACCTGGGCAATTT
>CAYQFM010000027.1:6237-16643 GCA_964416735.1 uncultured Iamiaceae bacterium
ACACACCGCTGCACGAGGCGTCTCGACCATCGTCCCGACAGTCACGTCGAACTCCCCCGCACGGTCGCCCAGAACCGTGGCCACCTCGTCTTCGACCCATCCACGGGTCAGCGCCAGCTCTTCGCGGTTTACGACCAGTGGGATCATGATCTCGACAATCGGATTACCTCCGCTGTCACGACACGCCATTGCCGCTTCCATCAGCGCCCGCACCTGCATGCGATACAGGCCACCCTTGACAATGCCCAAGCGCACGCCGCGCAGGCCGAGCATCGGGTTCTGCTCATGCATTCTGCGAGCCACAACCAACAACGCACGCCCCTCAGCCGTGATGTCGCCCCGCGCCTCTTGGACGACCAGATCCTCGACCGACGGCAGGAACTCATGCAGTGGCGGGTCGAGCAACCTGACGGTTACCGGCAGACCATCCATTGCTTCGAGCACCGCCTGGAAATCAGAGCGCTGCACCTCTAGTAGTTCCGCGAGCGCTGCCGCTTCTGCCTCAGCCGTATCCGCCAACATCATGTGACGCACCACCGGAAGGCGCTCACCCAGGAACATGTGCTCGGTGCGACACAGGCCAATTCCCTCTGCTCCGAACTCGCGGGCACGGGCTGCATCCGCACCGGTGTCGGCGTTTGCACGAACCGCCATCACACCACGCCGGATCTCGTCGGCCCATGAGAGGATGGCATCGAATTCGGGGGGGTGGCTCCCTTCCGAAAGAGGGACCTCGCCGTCGTAGACCTTTCCGGTCGAACCGTCGATGGAGATCACATCCCCTTCACGCACAACCGAACCATCGGCGGTCACAAACGAATTGACTCCTATCTCCAGTGTTTCAGCGCCGCATACGGCCGGCTTGCCCCACCCTCGGGCAACAACCGCTGCATGCGACACCAGGCCACCACGTGATGTGAGGATCCCCTGCGAGGCTGCCATTCCATGGACGTCTTCGGGCGATGTCTCCTGGCGTACCAGAACGACCTTCTCTCCCCTGGCCACGGCCTCCACACAGAGATCAGCGTCGAAATACACGCGGCCCACCGCGGCTCCCGGCGATGCGGGAAGACCCACCCCAAGAACCTTGGCGTTTGTATTGCCGAAGTGGGGATGCAGAACCTGGTCGAGGTGCTGCGGGCTAACCCGCTGAACAGCTTCGGCACGGGTCAGGCCGATATCGGCATCGTTCGTGAGTTCTACCGCAATCCGTAGCGCTGCGACCCCTGTGCGCTTACCGACCCTCGTCTGGAGCATCCAGAGCTTTCCCTCTTCGATGGTGAACTCGGTGTCAAGCATGTCCCGGTAGTGCAGTTCCAGACGCCGGAAGATATCCATCAGCTCGGCATGCACATCTGGGAACTCATCGGCAAGCGTCGAAAGCGGAAGCGTGTTGCGTATTCCCGCAACCACGTCTTCGCCTTGCGCGTTGATGAGAAAGTCACCGTATGCACCCGACTCCCCCGTCGCAGGGTTCCTGGTGAAACCCACCCCGGTACCCGAACGGTCAGAGCGGTTCCCAAACACCATTGCCTGGACATTCACCGCCGTACCCAGATCGTCGGCAATGTGCTCGCGGCGCCTGTACGCAATTGCACGGGGCGAATTCCATGACTTGAACACGGCTTCGACCGCGCCTCGAAGTTGGTCAGCCGGGTCCTGTGGGAAATCGCCATGACCGTGCTCACGCACGATCTTCTTGTACCGCTCGATTACATCGGAAAGCACCCCGGCGGAAATCTCGGCATCGCTTGTAGCCCCGGAGTTCTCACGCGCCTCGTCGAACACCTCGTCGAAGGCCTCGCCCGGAATATCGAGCACGATTTTGCCGTACATCTGGATGAACCGACGGTAGGAATCGTTGGCGAAACGCTCGTCGCCGGTCTGGCGTGCAAGGCCCACAACCGACTCGTCATTCAGGCCGAGGTTCAAGACGGTGTCCATCATCCCGGGCATCGAGAACTTGGCTCCCGAACGCACTGAGACCAGCAACGGATCGCCCGGGTCACCAACCGACTTGCCCATGGCTGCTTCGAGCTTTCCAACCTGTTCGACCAACTCGGCGTCGAGACCCGAGGGCCATCCGGAGCGCATGTAGTCGCGGCAGGCGTCGGTGGTGATGGTGAATCCCGGGGGCACCGGCAGATCGAGCACCGAGGTCATCTCGGCAAGGTTCGCTCCTTTGCCACCAAGGAGGTCCTTGAGTTCCATCGGTGGCTTCAGATGCGGATGGTCGAACGGATAGACGAGGGTCATCGGCTCTCCTGAAATCCCTTGCGCGGCATTCTCTTGTGTCGCACGTGAGCCTACAACTGACGATCCCGCCGGTCTCCTGTGATATTGGTCAGCCAGAAAATGACCGGCGGCTCAGAAATACAGGTCTCTCAGACGAACAGGGCCCCTCAGACGAACAGGTCTCTGAAATGATTCACGAGGCCATCGACAGGAATCCGCTGTTGAACCATCGAATCGCGCTCTCGCACCGTCACCGCCCGGTCTTCGAGCGAGTCGAAGTCCACCGTCACGCAGTACGGGGTTCCCAACTCGTCCTGACGCCTGTATCGGCGACCGATTGCCTGAGTCTCGTCGAAATCGCACATGAAGTGCGGCTGCAACGTGGAGAGAACCTCGCGCGCGTAGGAGGTGAGGTTCTCCTTCTTTGAAAGAGGGAGGACTGCGATCTTGTACGGGGCAAGGCGGTGGTGCAGGCGCAGCACGGTGCGAACCTCGCCTCGCACCTCTTCTTCAGCGTAGGCGGCGAGGAGAAACGCCATCATCGTGCGGGTGGCACCGGCCGCTGGCTCGATCACGTGGGGTACATACCGTGTGCCGGTTGCCTGATCGAAGTAGTCCAGCTTTTCGCCAGAGTGCGTTGCGTGCTGGGTCAGGTCATAGTCGCCACGGTTTGCGATGCCCTCGAGTTCGTCCCAACCCCACGGGAAGAGGAACTCAACATCGGCGGTACCACGCGAGTAGTGGCTCAGTTCGTCCGCGTCGTGGTCGCGCATGCGGAGCTTCTCGACGGGAATGCCGAGGTCGGTGTACCAGTCGAACCGCTCTTTGCGCCAGTAGTCATACCAGTGTCCTGCCTCTTCCGGCGGGACGAAGTACTCCATCTCCATCTGTTCGAACTCACGGGTCCGGAACACGAAGTTGCCGGGGGTGATCTCGTTGCGGAACGACTTGCCCACCTGGGCAATTCCAAACGGCGGGCGCTTCCGACTCGTCTGCAACACGTTTGCGTAGTCCACGAACATGCCCTGAGCGGTTTCTGGACGCAGGTATGCCACCGCCCCTTCGGACTCAATCGGGCCAGCATGTGTCTTGAACATCAAATTGAACTGACGCGGTTCGGTAAATGAACTGCGGGCCTTGCAGTTGGGACACAGGTTCGGATCTTCCAGCTTGTCTAGGCGGAACCGCTCGGGGCACTCACGGCAGTCGACAAGCGAGTCAGTGAAATTAGCCAGGTGACCGGAGGCCTCCCAGATGGCCGGGGGCGACAGGATTGCCGCATCGAGGCCCACGACGTCATCTCGCATCTGGACCATCGACCGCCACCAGGCATCCTTCACGTTGCGAAGCAGCAACACGCCGATCGGGCCGTAGTCGTAGGTCGATCGAAAGCCGCCGTAGATCTCGGCCGAAGGAAACACGAAACCCCGACGCTTGGTGAGATTCACCACCTTGTCCATGAGGGACTCGTCGTTTGGAACCTCTATGGGAACAGGCTGGTCGGATGCTTCAGACATGACAGCGCAGCGTAGTGCCGCGCGCTCATTGTCCTGAATCCGAATACCGACCCGCGCTCGTGAACCCGGATAACCTCTCCACCGACCGACTCCTGTCACCTTCGACGCTCCGCCAGAATCGTCATTCAGTGTCGCCGAGACAGTCGGCTCAGGTTTCCATCGAGCGAGGAGGCCACCGATGGCCCAATACCAGACGATGACCGACCCCACACAAGTCGTATTCCGCCGGATAGTTGCGTACCTCATCGACGGATTCCTGCTCAGCGCACTCACCGTGGGGATCTTTTTCGCCATGGCGGACTTCACCGTCATCGAGGGTGCCAGAAGCTGCATCGGTTACGAAGTGAGCGGCTACATCTGCACCACTTTGGAATCTAATGGCGAATACAGCGTGGCCCTGTTCAAGACCTCGGCACTGATGACCGCTCTCGGGATCACCACAGTCTGGGGGATCACCTTCAACCTGATCACTCAAGGATTGGCCGGATGGACACCCGGCAAGCTGATTTGCGGCATCAGAGTGGTCAACGAACAAGGGACCGGCCCGGGGATCGGCCGGGCCTTCATCCGCGGACTCCTGATGATCGTCGACGGACTCTGCTCGAACCTGGTTGGCTTGATCGTGATGCTGACGACAAAGGGGCACCGCCGTGTCGGCGACCTCGCCGCCAAGACTTTCGTCGTCCGTTCCAGTGCACGGGGAACCCCGGTACTGGTTCCCGGTCTGACGGCTCCGGTCATGACGCCGGGCATGACGCCAGCCCCAGCCATGCCGTACACACCCCCATCCATGCCGACGACACCTCCGAACTTCACGCCCCCGACAAGTGGATTTCAAGCCACTCCACCGGTACCCACTCCACCGGTACCCACTCCACCGGCACCCACTCCACCGGCACCCACCGCACCGACACCGGGCGCCACCGCTCCGAGTGGAATCTCCGGTTCGGAGCCACAGTGGGATCCTCAGCGCAATACATGGATCCAGTGGGACGGGTCCGCTCAGGTGTGGAACGTGTTCGACAGTGCAACAAGGACTTGGAAGCCGATTTCCTGAGCACACACGGTTCAGCACAGGTCGTCAAGAACACCGTTCCTCATCGGTATCAAGTAGTTACTGCCTAGGGTGATGATTTCCATCAACACCATCCTCTGTTGCATGTCAGACTGATCGGATGCAGACCACCCGCGTCGTCGACCCCACCAATACCCTGTGGCGCCGCATCGGGGCATTTGCCATCGACATGGGGATCGAGTTTGTCGTCAGCCTCGTTCTGTTCGCTGTGCTGCGAGGCACCGTCGGGCAACTCGTCGCCTGGTTGGTCGCCATTGCAATCAACGTCGGCAACCTGGTGATCCTCCAAGGAGTCAGCGGAGCAAGCGTCGGCAAGAAACTGGTTGGGCTTGCCGTGGTCAACGAGAACGGTGGTATCTGCGGCATCGGCAAGGCCACCGTCCGCTGGCTGGGGCTGATCATCGACATGTTCCCCTACTGCCTCCCCGTAGTCGGTTTCATCACTTTCTTCTCCGACAAGAACAGCCAACGTGTCGGTGACCGGTTCGCCAATACATACGTGGTCGACAAGTCGTTCGTAGGTTCGCCCCCGTTCGCAATGGCATTCCCCGCAGATCCGGATCAGGAGCCCTATCAACTCAAGACCATGAGCGCATACCAATCGGGCCCCGTGAACGCTCCCACAACACCCGCCCCCGGAACGGTGGACGAACCGCCACCGGCCGCCCCCGAGAGTTTCGAGGCTTCGCCGACCAAACGTGGGAATGAACCGGTCTGGGATCCCGATCGCCAGGCCTATGTTCGCTGGGACGCACGTCGCAACTGCTGGCTCACGTTCGACGAGACAACCAAGGAGTGGTCACCCACTGAATGACCAGATATTCAGGCCTGATCCAATAGCGTCGTCGACCTGAGTCTGTGCTCGAGGTGGTGTTCGACCGCCTTGGTAGCCAAGTGCTCCACCTCAAACGTTGCCTGCGAGACAGGGGTGTTCAGCGCCGAGCCGAGTTGACCACCGAGAATGCGCTGCATGAGATCGAGCGCATCGGCGGAGATGGCTGTTCCACGGCTGCACGTCTGACACAGAACCCCACCGGAGTCGACGTCGAATGCGACAAGTGGCCCATCAGCCCCGCAAACGACGCAAGAGTCCGTAACCGGCCGGTACCCCTCATGGGCGAGCAGTTTCAAGAAGAACGCCGGTACGACAAGTACCGAGGCGCGGTCGTCCAGTGCCCGCAGCGCTCCCAACAACATGTCGAAGAGCCTCGAGTCGGTCGCCCGCTCCTGGGCAACTCGATCAACCACCTCCAACATTGCCGACGCCCGTGTGATTCGATCCAGATCCTCCCGGATCAATCGGAAATGGTCCACCGACTCCACCTGAGTGACGATGTCGAGTTCACGTCCCTCATGGAACTGCACGGACACGTGGCTGGTCGGCTCCAGTCGTGCTCCGAACTTCGACTTCGTCTTGCGTACACCCTTCGCAACCGCTCGCACCTTGCCGTGACCACGGGTCATCATGACGATGATCCTGTCTGCCTCGCCCAGCTTCCAGGTCCGAAGGACGATGCCCCGGTCTCGGTACAGGCGACCCGCTTCGCCTCTCATCGGAAGCTCCCGATGTCAGCGTCAGGTCTCGAGACCACCGAAGCGCCTATTGCGGTCCTGATACTCACGCACCGCATCGAACAGGTGCTCCCGACGGAAGTCGGGCCACAGGACGTCGGTGAAGACGAGTTCACTGTAAGCGATCTCCCACAGCAGGTAATTCGAGATCCGGAACTCACCCGACGTTCTGACCATCACGTCCGGGTCGGGCATCTCCGGGTCGTACATCCGACGGCTGATCGCCTTCTCGTCGATCTTGTCCGCTGGAACCCCTTCGGCCACGAGTGCTCGAACGGCGTCCACTATCTCCGCTCGTCCCCCGTAGTTGAAAGCGATGGTCAAAGTCATCGCTTTGTTGGCTCTGGTGAGTTCGACAGACTCGTCCATGCGCCTGGCCAGACGTTTGGGAACCCGCCAATCACGCCTACCAATGAAACGCATTCGCACACCACGGTCATGGAGTTCGTCGCGTCGGCGCACCAGCAACGACTCGTTGAACCCCATCAGATATCGGACCTCATCGGTGGGGCGTTTCCAGTTCTCGGTGGAGAACGCGTAGACCGTCATCCACTTGATCCCGAGGTCCAGCCCGCCTTCGACAGTGTCAAAGAGGGCTTCCTCTCCGGCAGCATGGCCATCGGTTCGCTTGAGGCCCCGGCGCTGGGCCCACCTGCCGTTGCCATCCATGACGAGCGCCACATGCGCCGGTATTCGCGTCATGTCCAAGCCTGGGATGTTGTCCCCTGAGACGGTCACGCCTGCACCCTACTTCGCACCCTCACGGTGCCGAGAACGTCGTTCTCGAAGGTCAGTATCCGAGGCGATCGAGTGACCTGCCGCGTCGTTGCCAGTCCTTGTCGACCTTGACGAACAACTCCAGATAGACACCGTCGGGCAACTGCTCACGCACCGCTATCCCCACATCTTTCAAGACCGAGCCTCGCTTCCCGATAACGATGCCCTTCTGTGAGTCACGCTCCACGAGGATCTCCACGCGGATACGGGGCCACTCCCACTCGGTCACCCTGGTGGCGATGGAGTGCGGCAGTTCCTCCCTGGTCACGGCAAGGAGTTGCTCACGCACCAATTCAGCCACCCAGAATGCCTCGGGAACATCGGTAACCATGTCGTCCGGGTAGTACAGCGGACCCTCGGGCATGCGCTCCACGAGATGGTCAACCAGCGCCTCGACCCCCGCACCCGTAAGCGCAGAGACAGGAAAGTACTCACCGAGGTCCAGTTGTTCGGCCGCCCGTGCGAGTTGCTCCAGCACCTGGTCAGGATTCGCGACATCGACCTTGTTGATCACCACAACCGCGTCACGCGGCACCCGTGCAGCCACAAAACGATCACCGGGGCCGATGGGTGCGGTCGCATCCACGACCAGACAGACCACGTCCACCCCACCCACGGCGTCGGAAGCGGTCGTATTGAGACGCTCACCAAATGCAGAACGGGGCTTGTGTATGCCAGGTGTGTCGACGAAGACGATCTGATGGTCAGGCCGCGTCAGAACGCCCCGCACCTGGGTACGTGTCGTCTGGGGCTTATCCGAGACGATGGTGACCTTGGTGCCCAGAATCGCATTGAGGAGCGTCGACTTACCCACATTCGGCCGGCCGACGAGGGTCACAAAACCGGATCTCATTGCTCAGCCACCTCCGCATTACCCAAATCGGTGTTGCCTGTGTCCCGCTCGATGTCAGTTGGCTGCATGAGTGGAGAGACCCGGACCCGGTGGATCCGCCTGCCCTGAACCCGGTCGGCACACAGCAACCTGCCGTCACACTCCACGGTGTCTCCCTCTGTCGGCACATGACCCAGCAGGTGGAACATGAGACCGCCGATACTGTCCCAATCGCCCTCCAGCAGGTCTGCGTCGAGGAGGTCGTTCACCTCGTCCACGGGCATCCGGGCATTGACCCGCACCGAACCGTCGGCCATCGGCTCGATCATGGGTTCCTCACGATCGAACTCGTCGACGATCTCACCCACCAACTCCTCGATCAGATCCTCGAGCGTCACCACCCCGGCAGTTCCGCCGTACTCATCCACCACTAACGCCATGTGGAACTGCTCAGCCTGCATCTCAGGTAGCAGCGTCGCCACACGCTTGGTTTCCGGAACAAATTTCGCCTCCCGCAACAACGAGTCGATCCGAACCTCCGCCAGACCATCGCGCTCGGCACGCATCAGGTCTTTGGCGTAGACGATTCCAACCACATCGTCGATTCCCTCGTTGTAAACAGGAATTCTGCTGAACCCGTTCAACAACACCACTTCCATGGTGTCGGCCACACGGAAGTCAGCGGGAACCGCCACCATGTCCGGGCGTGGAACCATCACTTCGCGCACGATCGTGTCGCCGAAATCAATGACCTGTTCGATGAGCTCACGCTCTTCGGCCTCGATGACTTCTTCGGCAACAGCCACTTCGGCAAGGGCGAGTAGCTCGGCTTCAGAGACGAACGGACCCTCCTTGAGTCCCTTGCCCGGGAGTATCACGTTGGTCAGGCCAATCAGACCCCGCGAGACCATTCTCAGGGGCCAGAAACCAACGAGTGCGGAAACCGGGCGCGCAACCGACACTGCGGCACGCTCGAGATGCTGAACCGCCCAGGTCTTGGGTGCCGCCTCCGTGAGGACGAACACACCGGCAATGTTGAATATGGTCGCCACCGCCACACCCCAGGTCCCAAAAAGGCGCCCGGCCAAGACACCGGTGAGCGTGGCTTGGAGCAACTGACAGACGAGGACCGCCAGGAGGAGCGGGTTGAGAAATCTCTCAGGATGCGAGACCAACTCGACAAGACGCTGCGATGCGACCGACCCGCTCTCTGCAATTGCCGTCGCCTTCGCCCGTGTCATCCCCACGAGCGCCGTCTCGGCCAGTGCCAGAAACGCGGCTAGCACCAACAGCACCACGATCACGACCAACAACGCGACGTCGGAAGATCCCAGCGCGACCGCCAACACAGCATCTGGTGAACCGGGGTAATTCATGGCCACGGACACCTAGCCAGTTCGCCGTGGAGTGCCGTGAGCAACTCTCTCTCACGGCTCTGCATCACAATGCGTTCAGACTCCACCATGTGGTCGTATCCCAGAAGGTGGAGCACCCCGTGAACCACCAGGAGTGCAAGCTCGTCTTCAAGAGTGCCTGCGTGGTCAGGAGCGTTGCGGTCCGCCACGGCGGGACAGATAATCACATCGCCCAGCAACAAGGGCACGTCGCCAACCCGGTTCGGCGCCTCGAGCGAGCCACCATCAACACGACTATCACTTTCGACGTGAGCAATGCTCTCACCGTCGATGGGGAACGACAGCACATCGGTCGGTCCTTGGGAACCCATGTATTGAACGTTTAGTTCCGAAATCAAATCCTCGTCGACAAACGCCAAGTGCATCTCAGCAGGCCCCGATACACCGACGGCCATCAGCGCATTGCGCGCAAGCTGGACCCAGTAATCCAAATCCAAATCCAAATCCAGATCATCGCGATCGCCATCGACGTCGACATCGCCACCAACGCGTTGACCTCGTTCATCGGATACGGAGACAACGATCGACATGTCGTAGCTTCCATCTGGCAGTCCACCCGATCCGATACTCCCAGGTGTTCTGCTCATCGGTGCTTTCGGCCCGATCCGCCCACCCGTTTTGTGTCGGCAGCTTCATAGGCGTCGACTATCTCTTGGACAATCCGATGACGGACAACGTCGCGACTGCCCAGCCTCACGAACTCGACACCGCTGATCTGTCCCAGAATGTCCTCGAGGTTGGCCAGCCCACTTCGGCCTCCCTGCACATCCACCTGCGTGGTGTCGCCGGTTATGACCGCCTTCGAACCGAAACCGATCCGTGTGAGAAACATCTTCATCTGTTCCGGGGTGGTGTTTTGTGCCTCGTCGAGAATGATGAAGCTGTCGTTCAGGGTGCGGCCCCGCATGAACGCCAAGGGTGCAACTTCCACGGTCCCCCGCTCCAGAAGATTCTGTGCCCCCTCAGGCTCGACCATGTCGTAG
>CAYQFM010000028.1:0-10805 GCA_964416735.1 uncultured Iamiaceae bacterium
ATTCCTCGATCCAAACGCCGCTCCAGATTCGTTTCCAGGTGCGTTCGACCCACTAGTTGCGGGGTCAAATGGAGAGATGGAACCTGAACCTCAAGTTCAGGTTGAGCGAGGATCTCATGGTGTCACAGATAGTCTCATTGCCCGTCGTCGCTCCAGAACCCACGCTTCCGTCCTGACAGACGCTATAGCCATCGCGATGCCAGAAATGCAATCGCCTAGGTCGATCGCTGTAGCACATGCTTTCGTCACTGGGTCGATCACGTCAGATTCGGAACGACAATTGGCAATCGGGGGCTCCAGCGAAATCCCAGCGGAGATATTCGACCACTTTTCGTACACGGCATTGGGCCATTTACACCGTCCTCAGTCCGCAGGCGGAGACTCCATCCGCTATTCCGGTAGTCCGCTCGCTTATTCCTTCTCCGAGGAAGGGCCGAAATCGATTGTTTCCATCGATATGGCAGCAGGTGGGGTCTGCAAGGTCGAGACCATCCCTGTCGGGGTGGGCCGTCGGGTGTGCACAATTCGAGGCACCATCGAAGAACTAGTCGATCCGGACCGATTCCCCGCCGCTACAGACCGGTTTGTCCGAGCCGAGATCACCAACCGCGACACTGTGCTCGACGCCAAGGCACGCTTGGCCGATGTCTATCCGTTCGTGGTCGAGGTGCAGTTGCTCCCCGAAGGAGCACAACCCGTCTCTGGGGCAGCCCCTGTGGCAATCAGCCACTTCGAGCCGATAGACGTGGTCCGCAATTTCTGGGAGATTGCCGAAGGAGAGCCACCTACAGAGGCTGTCGAGGACGCTCTGACCACCGCTGTCACACATGCAATGGCACGAGCAAACCTCCAACCAGAGGCAGGCATCGCGCAATGAGGCCCATCAAGCTGCGACTCAACGCTTTCGGGTCTTTTGCCGGCACCGAGGAGGTGGATTTCGAATCTCTTGCCCCTGTCGGCCTGTTTGTCGTCAGCGGCGATACAGGCACGGGGAAGACGACCATATTTGATGCCATGTGCTGGGCACTCTATGGAGAGATGCCTCTGAAGGACACTGACAGCGTCCGCTCTCATCACGTCACCGACGAAGTGTGTACGTGGGTTGAGTTCACATTCGAGAGCGGCGGTGACCGCTACCTGGTCAGCCGGAATCCAAAGCAATTCAAACCATCCGCTAAATCAAAACGTCTTGTCACGCAAGAGGCCGCCGCCACTCTCGTACGGCTCGACAACGGGGGAACAACGCCGATTGCCACGAAGGTGACCGACGTGGGAAAGGCTTGTCAGCAACTGGTCGGCCTCGATGCCGATCAGTTCAAGCGGGTCGTCCTGCTCCCCCAGGGTGAATTCTCGAACTTCCTCCTTGCCAACTCAGCAGACCGGGAATCGTTGTTGAGAACCCTCTTCGGCGGTGAGATCTACGACAACATCGTCGATGAGTTGGGGACACGTCGAAAGGACCTCGAAGGCGACATAAAGGACATCGACGCTCAACTCAACGCCTCATTGAACACTGTTCGCCAGAGATTGCGGGAGACTTTCTCCGGTCTCGGCCTCGTGGAGCCGGAACACATCGACAATCTCGACATCGATCAGCTCCGCAACCTGGCCGACTCGGCTGTCAAACCGATCTCGGAGCTTGGAGAGCAGGTCTCGCTGTTGGCAGAGACCGCCAGACAGGCAAGTGCTGCTCGTGAACAGGCGGTGGCTGCGGCGGACCGGTTCAAGCGTGCCACCAAGCACAGAGAGGATCTTCAAGCCCTCGACGATGTTCGCGAGAAAATTGAAGAGCAGCGCATCGCGGCAAACGCTTCGGCAGAAGCAAGGCCTGTCGTTGATGCGGCTGCTCACCACGAAAAGACCTGCGGCGTGGTCCATGCCGCCAAGACCGCCCACGACGAGATTCTGGAGCGGATCACGAGCGAACTTGCCGCACTTGGCATAACCATCGATCAACCGGAGCCTTCTGCGGTTGCAACCGCTGTCGAGAAGGCACGTGATGCCAACGAACAACAGTTCACCCTGATCTCGACCCTGGACCAATCAACCGCCAACGTGAACTCAGCTACCGAGGAGCACGAACGAGCACTGCTTGAGGTCGAGACAATCAGCGCGGAACTGGCGGCCGATGAACAACGTCTCGGCGAACTCCAATCGGCTTTGGTGGAGATGCGGATTTCCCCGGCTGACCCTCAACGCCTGGACGACGAAATCAAAGCCACCAGAAAGTTGATCCAGACGCGATCGACCCTCGACGATCTGACTCCAGCGCTGACCACCGCCACAGAACAGGTCCACGTAACGGCGGAAAGGTACCGAAGCGCGCTGATGGCATTCATCGCGTCAGAAATCCCCCGCTTGGCAGAGACGCTGGAGGACGGCACACCATGCCCGGTGTGTGGATCCCCGGATCATCCGGATCCCGCCAAGCGTGACACCGATCCGGTCCAGCCTGACGATCTCCAGGCTGAGCACGATGCCCATGAAACGGCCCTGGCCAGAGAGCAACAGCTCAAAGAAGAAGTTGCGGGACTTGCGGCACAGTTCGGAACCGACGAGCCCGCGACCTTGGAGGAATTGAACAACAAGCTCACATCGCTCACAGCTGAACTTGAAAAAGCATTGGAAGCAGTTCGCGAACTCGAGCGGGTCGATAAAGAGTGTTCCGAGTTGGCAGTCGCAAACAACGAGTTGGGCACACGTCTGGCTTTGGCCACCCAGAAAGCAGAACACGGCGCTGAGGTGCTCGCCGAGGCCAGGTCGGCTCTCGGTGTTGCAACCGTTGCTGCATCGGGTATCGACCGCGCCAAAGCGGAAGAAGCAAGATCAGCGCTCGTCCAACTTGACGAAACCATCCCCAAATTCCAGCAGCAATACGACTCATTGCGAGCCGCAGAAACGACGGCCCAGAGCACACGTGAACAATTGGCCAATGCCCTGTCGACAAGTCGGTTCACGAGCGTCGAAGAAGCCCAAGAACACGTCATCCCCAAGGACGACGAGACGACCGCCCTTGACGCAGCGGAGAAACACAAGGAACAGACAAGCGAAACCACCAGCGCATTGCGGGAATTGGAGAACCTCGGCATCCCTCATGAGTTGCCCGATATTGAAATTCTGAATCGTGAGGTCACATCCTCCGAAGACATCCACCGCAAGGTACAGGAGGCCCATATATCGGTCATCGCAGCTTTGAAGTCTGCCAACCAAGAACTGGATGCCCACCAAGCACACTCAGACAGTTCCGCCTCCATTCGAGAAACCCTCGAATCCGTCCGGAAGGCTCACATGGTCTGCAATGGTAATGGTGCCACCATGCCGGTATCGCTGAAACGGTGGGTGCTGGCTCGTGAACTGGATCGCGTCACGGCCGCAGCGAACGTACATCTGAGTTCCATGACAAACGGCCGCTTCGCACTGCGTCGACCAGAACAGCAAACCGACAAGCGCAGAGCATTCGGACTCGACCTCGAGGTTACCGATTCCGACACTGGCCGCCCGCGTTCCACCAACTCGCTCTCCGGCGGCGAGCAGTTCCAGGCATCTCTTGCGCTGGCGCTTGGACTCAAGGACATCGTGAGTCAGGGCGGAACCGCCAGCGGGCAGCGCTACGAAGCGCTGTTCATAGACGAGGGCTTTGGGTCACTGTCTGCGGATGCGCTTGATGACGCAGTTCAGACACTGGAGCATCTCCAGGCCAGGGGGCACATGGTGGGAGCCATCACACACGTAGAGACCATGAAGCAGATGCTTCACGTAGGGATCGAGGTACGGCGTTGCAAGAACGGCAACGGCTCGACCCTCACAGTGCACCCCTGAGAAGCGCCGGCCACAGCACAAAGAAGGGGCTCGAAAATAGCCGGGGCCCGGCATGTTTTTGCCGGGCCCCTGCTTGCTTCTTTAGTCGAATATCAGCTTCGCCAAACGAAGCACATGTTCTGCGTCGGTTCAACCAACCGCAACCGTCATTCAGTTGTGGCGGTATCTCCACCGGCATCCGCACCCGAATCGCCACTGTCAGATGAGGAATCTGAATCGCCACCGAAGTCGAACTTCACGTCCGGGCATTGCGCTGTCAGGGTCTCCTGGGCTTTTTCGATCACCGCAAATGCAGCTTCTGGGTCAAGAGACTCCATCTTCTTCATCTGATCCTCGGAAATGGATTCGGGATTGTTGATGTCGACGCTGCCCAACAGCTCCAAGTACTCGATCACCTTGTTGGTGGCGTCCTTGAACTCCTTCTGCTGATCCGATGGAAGGTAACCGGCAATCTCACCAAACACCTTCTTGACCTTGGGTGCCGCCTCCTTCATGTTCACCTCGGTGACATCACCGTCCATCGCTTCCATTTCCTTGTCCCAAGAATCGACCTTCTCCTGGGATGGGCACTTTCCGGCGTTATCCGAACCGCTGGAACACGCCACCATTCCGAACGACATCGATACCGCGAACGCTGCCGCCACGAGCTTCTTCATTTTGAAAATTCCTTTCGGTCAACAGACCTTGGTTTGAAATTCTGACAATTGGGTCGAGGACTGGGTACTACGTGGTCCTACAGCGGTTCCTGCTTCAGGAATTGAGGTCCAAACCGCTATCTGGGCAATTCGTATTGAAGTAGTCCGCAATATTGTCCATTGCAGTCTTGACCTCGGGCGAGCTCATTGCCTTGGTGATCTCCTCGAGCTTCTTCATCTGCTCAGGGGTAACCGAAGCCGGATTTGAGATGTCAATTCCTTGCATCGCCTCAACGAACTGCGTGATGGCACCCCTCACTATCACGAGGTCTCCTTGGAGACTCGAGGGCAGATACTTCTCGATGAGCGCCATCGCCTGTTCGACACTCGCCTTCAGCTTCGCCGGATCGAAGCTCGGAGCCGTGGGATCGAAGACGTCGAACGACTCCGATACTGACTTTGCCTCTTCAGCGGTCGGACATCCACCGTCGCCACTGTCGGGCGCTGACCTCTTTACCGTCGTGTCCGTGGACCCGCCGTCCGAATCGGATTTCGTAGTTGTATCCGAAGTCCGAGACCCTGCCGTAGTGTCCGAGGTGGCCGCAACGGTCGTGGCCGTAACGAGCGCCTCGTCCGCTTCCTTCTTGGTACACGCAGCACCACCGGTAAGCAGAATCGTCACAAAAAGGGCTGTTGCAATGCGCTTCATTATCAGGTGATCTCCCCGTCGAATCAGTTCGAGGACGTATTACCTCCTCGATGACCACCAAGACACTACTTGATCAACATCAACTGGAGCGGCGTTTCCGCTCCAGAAGTTGCGCCACAGCCTTCCCATCGGCCTGGCCTTTGGTGGCGGCCATGATCTTGCCGGTGAAGAAACCCGCTAGCTTCTTTCTCTTCTTGTCGTCGCCGTCGACGAAGTCAGCCCATTCATCTGCATGTTGAGTGATCAGCCCATCGACGACAGCCTCGAGTTCGCCGGTGTCCATCGCCTCAAAGCCATGCGCCTCGGCTATTTCCTCGGGGCTCTTTCCGGTTTCCACCATCTCGGCCAACACCTGTTTTGTCTGGGTAGCTGTCAGGTCACCATTCAGCTCCATGGTCACCAAGCGCGCGAAATTGGCAGGATCCAGTTCTGCAGCTCCATCGACAGCAAGGTTGTTCTCGATGTGGTTGAGAACGCGTGCTGGATCTGCGCCTGCTCTTATCGTTGCCACAGCAAGGGCATCGAGGTCCCGGTCAACGGCAATCGCGACCTCCGAGGGCGCAATGCCCGCCAATTCGGCCAATACCGTGCGACGCTCCGCTGGTAGTGGAGGCATCGCCTGGTCAATTGCCGCCACCCACTCGGCGTCGGGCGCAAGCAAAACCAAATCCGGTTCGGGAAAATAGCGGTAGTCCTCGGCCTGCTCTTTGGATCGACCCGAGCGTGTGCGACCAGCTTCCTCATCCCAGTGGCGGGTCTCCTGATGGATCGACTCACCAGCTTCGATCATCTCGACCTGGCGGCGAGCCTCGTAGTCGATGGCCCTACCCAGCGATCGCAGTGAGTTGAGGTTCTTGACCTCACAGCGGGTACCCAGTTCTGCTTCGCCAGTGGGACGAACCGAGACGTTCGCATCCACGCGCATGGAGCCCTGTTCCATCTTCGCATCGGAGGCACCGGTGGCCAGCATGATCGAACGCAGTTCGGCGACGTACGCCCGGGCCTGATCCGCAGTGTGTAGATCCGGACGCCCGACGATCTCGACCAGCGGAACGCCTGAACGGTTGTAATCGATGAGCGAGTAACCGGCACCGTGGATGCGGCCGGTACCGCCCATGTGCGTGTTCTTACCCGTGTCCTCCTCTATGTGGGCCCGCTCGATGCCGGCGCTGGTGCCATCTGGAAGATCGAGATGACCGTCCACATTGATAGGACGATCGAATTGGCTGACCTGATAGTCCTTCGACATGTCCGGATAGAAGTAGTTCTTTCGCGCAAACACCGACGGTTCGACGCTGCAGTGCAATGCCCGCCCGATCCGCATGGCCAACTCGACCACCTGGTGATTGAGCACCGGGAGCGAGCCGGGAAGCCCCAGACACACCGGACAGATGTTCGTGTTCGGTTCGTCACCGAACGAGTTGGCACACGAGCAGAAGATCTTGGTGGCCGTGGCGAGTTCGACGTGCACCTCAAGACCGATGGTCACCTCCCATCGTTCTCCTGTCGTCTCGCTGATGATCTCGCCGGGGGTGGTTGACACTGCATCCATCAGTTAGCTCCCAACTGCGTTTCAACCCCTGCGGATTCGGGTGCCGACGATTCGAGTAGTGACGATTCGAGTACCGCCGCCGCCCTCAACATCCTCGGTTCGCCCAATGTCGGCGCCATGACCTGAATACCCACCGGTAACCCATCGTCACCAACCCCGAACGGAACCGAGATGGCCGGATGGCCCGCGAGGTTGGCAGCGTTCGTGCAGACGTCGTTCAGATACATCTGAAGCGGGTCATCGACAATTTCGCCGAGTCGGAACGCTGTAGTGGGCGAAGTTGGTGATACGAGGACATCGAATTGTCCGTATGCAGCCTCGAAGTCCCGAATCAACAGCGTGCGGACCTTCAGGGCGTTGCCGTAGTACGCGTCGTAATACCCGGCCGACAGCGCATAGGTCCCCAACATGATGCGCCTCTTCACCTCCGGCCCGAACCCGGCGGTGCGTGAAGCAGTCATCATTTCCGCAACCGTGGATGCGTCCACGCGAAGCCCATGGCGAACACCGTCGAACCGGGCGAGATTGCTCGATGCCTCCGAAGCGGCAATCAGGTAATACGCCGAGAGACCGTGGCGGATCGACGGAACCTGAACCGAATCCACCTTGGCCCCCGCCGCCTCCAGCGACTTGATGGCAGCCGCCATTCGGGAAGCCACGTCGGCGGCAATGCCCTCACCGGTCAACTCGCTGATCACCCCGACACGAAGCCCTTTCACGCCACCGATGACCGCCTCGATCAAGCCCGGCTGGCGACGGTCATCGGGAATCGAAGTCGAATCCGCTGGGTCGTACTTGGCAATGACATCGAGCAGCAGTGCAGCGTCGGACACTGTCGTTGCAAACGGACCGATCTGATCGAGCGATGAAGCAAAGGCAACAGCGCCGTAGCGCGACACAAGGCCGTACGTTGGCTTGATCCCAACCACACCGCACAATGCAGCGGGCTGGCGGATCGATCCACCGGTGTCGGTTCCCAGCGCCAGTGGCACGAGGCCCGCGGCTACCGCCGCCGCACTCCCACCACTGGATCCACCCGGGACACATTCGAGGTTGTGGGGGTTTCGGGTGGGTCCAAATGCTGAAGTCTCAGTGGACGAACCCATTGCGAACTCGTCCATGTTGGTCTTGCCCACAATGACGGCTCCGGCATCGCGAAGTTGCCCGACCACCGTTGCGTCATATGGTGGGCGCCAACCTTCGAGCATCTTCGATGAACAGGTCGTCGGGACGCCTCGCGTACACAGATTGTCCTTGAGCGCCACCGGCACCCCTGCGAGCAGTCCAGGGTCCTCTCCAGCCTCTACCTGACGATCGATCTCTTCGGCTGTGGCACGGGCCTCGGCGATGGTCACGAGGTTGAACGCATTGATCTCGGGCTCACGCGCCCGAATGAATTCCAGATGCTCATCGAGGACCGATCGAGCCGACCTCTCTCCCGAACGGACCAACTCGGCAATCTGCTGCGCTGTCATCCGACCGCCGCCTGCAGCGGAGCTCACGGTTCCTCACCCAAGATCGAGGGGACCCTGAAGCGGCCATCTTCCACCTCGGGCGCACAAGCGAGCACCTCTTGACGGTCGAGGCTCGGTGCAACCACGTCGTCCCTGAAGACGTTCACCAGGTCGACCGGGCGGGTTGTCGGTTCCACACCCTGCAGATCCAGCGCCGTGATTCCAGAGGCGTGATCGAGCACGTCTCCAAGTTGACTGGTGAACAGCTCCAGTTCGGTGTCATCGAGATCAAGGCACGCGAGTTGCGCGACCTTCAACACCTCATCACGCGAAATTCGTTCTGGCATAGGGGTTCAATGGTAGGTCCCCGTGAATCACCGGCATGAACCATGGTCGAGACACGGCCACGTGTATCGTGCGTTGTTCCGACCCGTTTCCACATCGGTTGGGGTACCGGCAGGGGGCATTCAGTGGCAGAAAAGTTCGTGTTCCTGACCCAAGAGTGGTTGGTTGCCGCACGCACCATCCGCGACGAGATGGCAGAGTCGGTCAGCGAGCCCACCCAGATCGTCCGGATGAACCAGACCATCACCGATGCGCCGTTCGCCGAAGGGAAGGAAATCCTGGTTCACGTGGACACCACGGGTATGGAGTTTCGGATCGACGAAGGCCACATCGACGATCCCGACGTCACGATCACGGTCGACTGGTTTACAGCAAAGTCACTGATCATCGACCAGGACACTCAAGCGGCAATGTCCGCCTTCATGTCCGGCAGGATCGATGTCAAAGGCGATCTGATGAAGATCATTACCATGCTCGCCGAAACACCAGACCCGGCGGCGCGCGAGGTTGCGGCAAGGATTCGCGAAATCACGGCCGAGTAGCGGTCGTCATCCGGTGATGATGCTCAACCGGTGATGATCGTCACCGACGTACCGCGGCGGACGCTCTTTCCAGCCGAAGGCGACGTGCCGGTCGCCTTGTTGGCCGGTGACCCTTGGGTCGAACTGACCACCAGACCTGCGCCTTGGAGTTTTGTGGCCGCATCAGCCGCCGACAACCCGGCAACGTTGGGGATGACGACCATGGGCGGACCGGATGAAACGATCAGTGTCACGGTCGAATCCCGTGCCACCTGCGCACCGACACCCGGCTCTACCCCCATGACGATTCCCTCGTCAACAGACTCAGAAGACTGCATCTTCGTTGCAACATCGAGACCCAGACCCTCCAACTGAGCTCGTGCTTCAGCCACGCTGGCGCCTTCGAGTCCAGAGGGAATAGTCCGCGGTTCCGGACCACCGGAAACCACAAGCGCCACGGAATCACCCTTGGGAATCTGCCCCGGTGTATCCGGGGCCAAGCCGATCACCATGTCAGCCGGGACATCCTCGCTGAATTGGCGGGTGATGTCTCCGGCCACGAGGCCGACCGCCTCGAGTTGCGCTGTTGCCTCGCCCAACACCTTGCCAACCACATCCGTGGGCACGTCGACCAAAGGTGGCCCAAGTGACACGGTGATGGTCACGGTCGCACCTCTGGCAAGAGATACTCCGGTGGCAGGCTGCTGCGAAAGGATCTGGCCCGGCACGGTGCCATCCTCCCGTGTCTCGGTGCGCTCGATCACCCATTCGGTTCCGTCTGTCAGGCCCGGAATATCGTCGACATTTCGCCCCACAAGTTCCGGCACGGTGAACGTGGGAACCCGGATCTCGTTGTACCAGTACGCAAACGAGCCTGCAGCGAGGCCGAGAACCACAACTATGGAAACGAGCACCTTGGGCCAACGGCGGCGCTTCTTCGCTTGGCCGTCGGAATCAGCATCTGAGGCCATCAACCCACTACTACGACCCGACACGTCATGGCCTGCCATATGGCTTGCCGCACCGTCTGCCGCAAGTGGGACGGCGTCACCGCCCCTCAGTCCGCCGTCGTCGCTCTTCCGGTTCTTGCGGGCCTTCGAACGCTTCTTCCGCTTCTTGTCATCTGGAAGTTGATCGGGATCTTCACGCTCGACCCAACGGGTGTCGGGCTGGGCCTCGCCTTCGTGGAGAATCGTGAGTCCGTCCGTGGTCGTCCCCGGAGGGGCGAACATGATGTCGGGTTCGATGCCTTCGACGGCCTTGCGTTCGGCCATGTAGACGGAGGTCGGATGGCGATCCTCCAGGTCGCGTGCATCGCCCACGGTCGCACCCGCAAGGTCCAGACGTGCGGGCCTGTCGAGCTGAGACGCCGCTTCCATGAGCATGGATGCGAACCGACCTGCGTCCGGACGGCGGGCAGGGTCCGGATCACAGGCCGCCTCGAGAATCGGTTTCAAGGGACCGAACTCGAGCCCGACGACGACGGGCTTGTTCACCCGTGCCATCAGTGTCCCCAGGCTCGTGTCGGAGGCGAACGGGACGGTGCCCGTCACGGCTTCGATCATCACAAATCCCAGCGAATAGATGTCGCTCTTGCCGTCCAGAGGTACGCCCTGGGCCTGTTCCGGCGATGCATAACGGACGGTACCGAGAACCGCACCCATCGGCTCGGTCCAAGCAGCCTCGGCGAGGGCACGTGCCAAACCGAAATCGGCGATGCGCAGTCTTCCCTCTTCGTCGAAGAGGAGGTTCGCCGGCTTGATATCGCGG
>CAYQFM010000028.1:10815-16179 GCA_964416735.1 uncultured Iamiaceae bacterium
GCGATGGGCGTACTCGAGCCCCCTGGCGGCTTCCAGGCCAACCATGAGTACTTGCGACAACGAAAGATGATGGCCCAGATCCATCATCGAACGAAGGCTTCCGCCCCCTAGGTATTCGGTGACGAGGTACGGCACATCACCGTGACCCCAGTCGTAGACAGCCATCACGTGCGGGTGATTCAGCGCCGCGGCTGCCTGGGCCTCAGCCCGGAACCGCTCCAGGAATGCGGCATCGTCAGCCAACGCGTCATGGAGGATCTTGACGGCCACCCGGCGTCGCAACGTCACGTCATCGGCCAGATAGACGGACGCGGAAGCCCCGGTGCCGATGGGTGCAATGAGGCGATATCTCCCACCGAGCACCTGACCCACTCGATCAGTCATGTGGGAAATGGCCATGATTACAAGTTAGTAGTTACACCGATGTCGTTCACGTATACCTGATCGGCGGGTCCAGGGAGCGAGGCAAACCAGCATCGGTTCGGGGTGCGCTGTTCAGGCGCAGATGTGTCGGTAGGCCCGATGCCCGGCACAATGGTCAACGATGACAGCCGATTCCAAGCAAGATGCACAGCAGAAACCTGGAAAGGTTCGTACCGAGTTTCCGATAGGTGTGAAGGTCCTACTGGTTGCACTCCTCGTGGTGGCTGGTTTCGGTATCTACATGGTCAATCGTGTATCAGGAAAGGGCACATCGGGGACGAACAGTTCCGCCATCGAGCAACTGATTCCCAACCGCAACGACATGATTCAACGCCAAGAGCCGATTGGCGTCGATTTGGCATCGGGTTATGACGTGCAGTTGGTCTTGAACGGCGTCCTGATACCCGAGGACGAGGTGGTGAGACTGGCTGGTGTTGACATAGTCCAGTTCCTGCCCGGTCCGGGCAAGACCGTCGAGGAGTACCAGACCGGAGAGAATTGCGTGGTCGCCACATACTGGCGATACGAAACCGGACGCGAGCAGAACGCAACTGTGTCGTGGTGTTTCACAGTGGTTTGATCCACGGTTTGGTGATCCACGGTGTGATCCACGGTGTGATCCAGCACTCCACAGAATCCGTCAGCCGGGTGGGATCTGTCCTGTTTCGATCAGGTGTTCGAACCCGGCTTCGTCGGTGATCGGCACGCCAAGTTGTTCGGCCTTGGTCAACTTCGAAGCCCCGGGTGAAGTCCCAACCACCACGACCGTGGTTTTCTTGGACACACTCGCTGGGGCCTTTCCGCCGTGTTCCTCGATGACCTCAGTCGCCCGTTCTCGGCTGTACCCGTCAAGTGAGCCGGTGACCACAATCGACATACCCGTCAGAGTCTGAGGAGCACTGGTGCGCTCCGGTCCGACGAAGTTCACGCCCGCCACGCGGAGCTTGTCGATAATCGCGATGTTCTTGGGATCGGTGGCCCATTCACGGATGCTGGCTGCTATGACCGGGCCAATTCCGTCGATTGCGGCGAGTTCGTCCACCTCAGCGGTCACAATCCGGTCAAGGTGGCCCAGCGCGCCGGCAAGTGCCTGCGCGTTGGCGGGGCCGAGGTGTCGAATGTTGAGACCCACCAACAGCTTGGCCAGTGGCTTGGCCTTCGATCCCTCGATCGCATCACGGAGTGCATTCACCGACGTTGCTCCGAAGCCGTCGAGCGCTGTCAGGGAATCGAAGTCGAGCGTGTACAGATCGGCCATGTCACCAAGCAGGCCCATGCGAACGAAGAGTTCGATGCGCTGCTCACCCAATCCTTCGATATCCATCGCAACCCGAGACGCAAAGTGTTCGATGGCACCGATGACACGGGCCGGACACGCTTCATTCGGACATCTGTGATCCACCTCGCCATCCACCCGTACCAGTGGCGTGTCACAGACGGGGCATCGCTCCGGGAACGACCACGGCGCCAGCCCATCAGGGCGCTCGGACAGGACGGGACCGACCACCTCGGGGATGACATCGCCCGCCTTACGCACAATGACCAAGTCACCCGGGCGTACATCCTTGGCACGCACCTGGTCCTCGTTGTGAAGGGTCGCAACGCCGACTGTCGAACCACCGACGAAAACCGGCTCCAATACGGCAAACGGAGTTGCCCTACCCGTTCGCCCAATCGAGACCATGATGTCTCGCATGAGCGTCATACGTTCCTCGGGCGGGAATTTGAAGGCAATTGCCCAGCGCGGTGCCTTGCTTGTGGAGCCGAGGGTCTGCTGTAGGGCCAGATCATCCACCTTCACCACAACGCCATCTATCTCGTAATCGAGGTTGTGGCGCCGCTGGATCCACTGCTCACAGAAATCGAAGACCTCCCCAAGGGTGTCGACACGATTGACCATGGGGTTGACCGGAAACCCCAGATCCGCCATCAATGCCAGGGTCTCCGAATGCGTGCGAAGCACGGGACCACCGTCGATTGCGCCCAGTTGATAGCTCCAGAACGAGAGGTTCCGCTTGGCGGTGACAGCGGAGTCCTTCTGGCGCAGCGAACCGGCGGCGGTATTCCGGGGATTGGCGAAGGTGCGCTCCCCGGACAACTCATGATCCCGGTTCATCTGTTCGAAGACACTCACCGGCATATAGACCTCGCCGCGGACCTCGAGAACCGTCGGCGCATCCGGCGGCAGGGCCTTGGGAATTACAGAAATCGTCTCGACATTTGCGGTCACGTCTTCGCCGATCCGTCCGTCGCCGCGAGTGGCGGCCTGGGCGAGACGACCTTGTTCGTAGCGCAGCGACACGGCCAGACCGTCGATCTTGAGTTCACACACGAAGCCGCTCGACGGAATCTCCGGAAGCTGAGCCAAGCGGCGCTGCAATCGGGAACCCCAGTGCTCCAACTCGTTCAGGTCAAAGACGTTGTCGAGCGACATCATCGGAACCTGGTGCTCCACCGGAGCAAAACTCGCCACCCGGGTTCCCCCAACCACGCGCGTGGGTGAGTCCGGGGTCTGCAAATCCGGGAATTCGTCCTCTAACGTGCGCAACTCGCGCATCAAAGCGTCGTAATCGGCATCCGGAATCTCAGGCTGGTCCCGGTCGTAATAGAGCCGGTTGTGTATACGAATTTCGTCGCGCAGTTGCTCGACGCGTTCCGCCGGATCCCGGGTGACATCCACCGAGCAATTCTACAGATGTCGCTTCCGCAGAAGGTCTGTGACCGGTCAGGCCCCCACCGAGAGACGCACGCCCACGGCCTGATCATGCAACCGACCAGCAAGCCGCGTCGTGAAATCCATCACCTGTTCAGCCTGGGTGACTCCATGATGAGAGAGCCCGCAGGTGGGGGTGATCATTGCCTGAACACGCAACAGGGCAGGGTCACACCCGGATTCGGCAAGCGACGACCACGACTCGCCGAGTTGTCTCCACAATCGCGTGATGTTCGAACCCAGGGGTTGATCTGTCGGGACCACCCCCCATGCCAGCCAGCCTCCCCTATCGAGGAAGTCGGCAATGGTCGCACCCGCCGTCTCGATTCCGGCGCCCAACGGGAAGGAAAGGATGTTGGGACCCGCCTGAAGCACAAGACGCCAATCGGCCCTTCTGCAGCAATGAACACCCGTGATGGCACGGGATTCAACCGCGGCAAGTGAGCCAGAAACCAGATCGATTGCGTCGTCCGGGCCAATGGGAAACCCCGGTTCCATGAGTGAACCGAGCGCCGGTTCGTCGATGAAGACAACGATCTGCGCTTGCGGTACCCGTCGCTGCACGTAGTCCACCAGCGCCTTGGCCTGTTGGCGGACCGCTTCACCACTGACCCGGGCGGCCAGTTCCGGCCGGATTCCCGCCGCCTCCAAGGCAATTGCCAGTGTCACCGGTCCGGTCATCGAAACCTTGAGCGGGCCAACGCGGTCTGAGACCGCATTCAGGAATGCCCGCAGTCCCACGTATGCATCGCCTGCAAAGTCCGGGTCCACATCGGCTTCCGGATCAATCGCACGATCATCGATCGTCAACGATCCGTCATCACCCACACGGATTCCTGAGATTCCCGACGCCGCGCGGGCGATCATTCCTTCTCGGCGTGACAGGGCCGGAAGAGATGGTGCCGAAGGGAGCCTCGCGCTGTGGCGCAGAACGAACTCCACCGCCTCGGTGGGATCGCAATGGGGCAGGCTCCCGATTCCGGTCGAAAGCCCTACCGGTAGCGCGACAAGTCGCTCGTCACGCATGTTGCGGACCCACCCATGACCAACCCACGTGCTCTTGAATAGCTACCGCGGGTCTCCATCGGCAAATCTCAGACCGATGAAAACCCTCGAACCACTGCTGGCTCGATACGGATTTGCCGTCATCTGGGCCACATTGCCATTCACGGCGGGTCCCGCCTTTGCCGAGGCACTCGATCAACACGGCAGTCCGGTTCGCTCGACAGCATCGGTTGGCCTGTGGGCGATCTGGGTCATAGCACTTGCTGGCACCCTGATCCCCCGCACCGTCACCTTGACGCTCATGCGAGTCGTTGCCCCCGCATCGGTGGCGGTTGCCATTTGGACCGCGTTTGTCGAAGCACCGCTCAATGGCTGGAACGTCTTGGCAATTGCATTCACATTCACCGCAGCGATCGTCGCTCTGCTCCCGACAACCACCGATGCTTTCGTGAATGGCTCGAGCTACGGCGATGAGCGCCGCCTTGCACTACGACCACCCGGCATGTTGTTGCTGGGACCGATCGAGCTCACATGGGCGGCCGTGGTTGCGGGAGTGATCACAGGCCCATTGCTGCTGGCTGCCGGCGTTTGGATCGCCGGGGCAACAGCAACTGTTGCCGGATGGGCCATTGCCGTGGCTGGTATCCGCTCGCTCCACATCCTCGCCCAGCGTTGGGTGGTGTTCGTTCCCGCCGGGGTTGTCATAGTCGACCGCCTCGCCCTTGCCGACACGCTCTTGGTCCCCAAGGCCTCCGTAGCCTCTATCGGTCCGGCGCCAGCAGACACCACAGCATGGGACCTGACAGTCGGGGCAATGGGGCTTGCTCTTCAGATCGACTTCACAGAGGAAATGGGCATAGTGCCCATTCCGAGGCGGCGACTACGAGGCGACAACCCACCGTCGTCCCTGGAGCCGGTGATGAAGGTGATGTTCAGCCCGGGCCGCCCAGGAACCGTGCTCGACGAAGCTCGCAAACGACAACTGCGCGTATGAGTCTGACTCAGTTCTGGGGCTCCGACATGGCGATACCGCCACCCACCACCTCGTCTCCGTGATAGAGCACCACGCTCTGACCAGGTGCCACACGACGTTGCGGAGTTGACCAGTGAACCACCCACTCGTCGCCGGTAAGCCCTTCTGCATCGGAACGGCCGTCGGTTTCAGGTGGGTCGACTATTCCGGTAACCGGTACGCCATGAGCGCTCGTCTGCACCTCGACGAG
>CAYQFM010000028.1:16214-16614 GCA_964416735.1 uncultured Iamiaceae bacterium
CCCGATACCGGTTCATTCGACCAGGTGACGCTGTGGATGTTGACGTGATCGACGAACAGCGCTTCGCGAGGCCCAATCGTCACCGTCGAGGTGGAGCGGTCGATATCCGTGACATACCGCGGCGCTTGCGAGCCAGCCAGCGCCAGACCTTTGCGCTGGCCGAGAGTGATGAGTTCGATTGCATCGACCTCGCCGACCTGACGCCCTTCACCATCGACGATTCGGCCGGGGTGCATCTCTATCCGCTCCGAAAGAAAACCCCCGCGCCCCTGGGTCGACGTGATGAAACAGACGTCCTGACTGTCGGGCTTTGTCGCCGTTCGCAGACCAAGCCTGCGTGCCTCGGAGCGAACCTCGTCCTTGGTCATGTCGCCGATGGGAAGCATGATCATGGCCATCT
>CAYQFM010000029.1:0-8649 GCA_964416735.1 uncultured Iamiaceae bacterium
CACCAAAGCCGCTGAGGTCCTTTCTGCACTTGGTGGCGCTCCGGGGCGATTCGGGGGGGACGAGAACGGGCTTCCAGCCGCAGTCGCATCGAAGCTGAGCGTACGCAGGAACCGCAAGATCGCTGTTGCGACAGGTGCTCCCCTGCGTTTCCTCTATGCGGGAGGGCCCGACCCGATGAAGGGGGTCCAGATCCTGCTGAACGCAGCGGAGCATCTCGCTCCTGTTCCGGGCTGGCGATTGAGCGCTTACGGCGTCGCTCCATACATCGCCGAGGGTGGAATCCTGGTCGAGACCGACTCGATCAACGTTCTCGATCCCTATGAGCCAGATGACCTCGAATCCATTCTCGAGGAGAACGATGTGCTCGTGCTGCCATCGATCGCACGCGAAACGCACTCTCTTCTCACGCGCGAGGCCCTGGCGTCTGGGATTCCAGTGATCTGCACAGACACTCCGGGCCCGACGGAGGTGATCAGGAACCGTACAAACGGCCTCGTGGTGCCAACAGGCAACAGCGAAGCTCTTGCGGCTGCCATGCGCTCACTGGTGGATGACGCCAACCTCTTGGACCAGATCACGTCGGGCGCATGCGAACCGATCTCCGCGCCCAGCATCGACGACCAGGTGACAGGCCTGGAGAAGCGCTTCGAGAGTCTCGTGGCGGATCCTTGCGGATCGAAGGACCGTTCATCTGTTCGTTCAGTGCTGTTCGTGTGTGGAATCGAGGGCGCTCCATTGCGCTACCGGGCACGTCTGCCCGCCGAAGCACTTGCGCTCCTGGGGATTCACAGTGAAGTGCGGCACTACCGCGACCCCGAATTGCTGGCACTCGGCAGATTCGCCGACATTGTCGTCTTCTACCGCGTTCCAGCCACAGTCCAGATCATCGAGTTCATTTCGGCACTGCGCGGCGCCGGAATTCCAACCGTGTTCGACGTGGACGACCTCATTTTCGACCCCGATATCAGAGGCGAGGTCCCCGCCCTCGAACGTCTGTCGCAACGCGATGCCGACCTCTGGCTACAAGGCGTCCAGCGTTACCGGACAACCCTCGAGTCATGCGATGCGTACATCGGAAGCACGAACTTCCTGGTGGAACACGCGACAGATCTGACTGGCCTGCCCGCGTACCGTTTCGCAAACGGTGTGGGACAAGTCGTCTCTCGGCGTTCCGACATCGAGACCCGCAGGCCCCGGAAGTCCGGTCCGACCCGAATCGGATACATGAGCGGAACCACCACACATGACGACGACTGGTTCTTCGTCGAACCGGCGGTCATCAGGGTCCTCGACAAGCACCCTGATGTCGAATTGTGGATGGGTGGCCATCTCCCCGAATCGCGGGAGCTGAGCCGTTTCGGTCCGAGGGTCAAGATACTTCCCTTCATGGACTGGCGCGACTTGCCGGGCTGCCTTCGCGACCTCGATATCAACCTCGCTCCGCTCAGTCCGGGAAGTCGGTTCAACGAGGCAAAGAGCGCAATCAAGTGGCTTGAGGCGGCCCTTTGTGGCACTCCTACGGTCGCCAGCCCCACTGAACCGTTCACGGAGGCCATCGAGAATGGAACAACCGGCATATTGGCCAGCTCTGTTGACGAATGGACCCAGGCCATTGAATCGCTTCTCGATGACAAGGGCGCACGATCACGAATCGGGGGACTAGCGCGCGACAGTGCTCTGATGCGGTGGTCACCGGCGTTGCAGGCCACCCGCTACCTCGCAATCCTCGATGACGTGATCAACACCGGTTCGCTCGAAAGGACCCCTGGCGATTCGGGATGGAAACCGGTCACCCTCGATGAACCACCCATCGATGGAATCACCCTGGAGCATTATGGAGACGACGAATCCGCAGCGGGGATACAAATCTCCAATACTTCCACTATCACCGACTCCGTCGACATGCGTGTGAGCATCCGCGAGCAGAAGATGATCATTTCCAAGCGTACGGCAGTGGAACGTGCCAGGGAGACGCTTGTGAAGATCCGAAGCTTGGTCAAAGGAGAATGACAGCTGAGGTTGCCACCGAGGCAACCAACTCCGAGCTTCAAGGGAGGCAGGCAACAGGCGCGTCGGGGACCGCTCCGTTTCTCCCAGCGGGCCAACTCGATCCTCGGTCACAGCGCTGGCACAAGATCATCCTCATGGTCATCATGGCCTTCGGGCTGCTCAAAGGTGCTTACTGGGTGGTACTCACCCCCGCATGGAGCGCCATCGACGAGGCACAGCACTTCGGTTACGTCGAAGCCATTGCACGAGGTCACGGAATCCCGACGGTTGGCGAGGACCTGATCTCAAACACCGAAGTGCAATCGATCAAGGCCACTCCCACATCCCCATACCGGTCCCATCCGTACCAACCATCGGTGGGAGACCTGAACTGGGGTCCCACATCGCATCAATACGAGGCAATTCACGGCCCGACCTACTACTCGCTCATGGCGCCTGCCTACTGGATCGGGGCACCCTCGGGAACGGCCGGATCCCTCTACATGATCCGTGCTGCAACGGCATTTCTGGCAGTCCTGGCAATTCCACTCGTCTGGATGCTGGCCCGGCGATTGTTTCCCGACAAGCCCTCGATCTGGCTCCTGTCAGCGGCAGTGCTCACGGTCCTGGATTCGACCTTCCTCGGGAGCATCGGAAACGAACCGATGGTCCTCGTGTTGGGCACGGCGACCATGGTTCTCCTGTTGCGGGCATTGGATGATCCCCGCAGCGCCCGGATGGCGGCCCTGTTCGGGGCCGCCGGTGCGGCCACGATCATCACCAAGACAACTTCTCTTGCGCTCATTCCACTCTGCGGCATCTTCGTAATCGCATGGCTCGTGCGCAGACGGCCGCCATGGAGTATCGCCATTCGCTGGATTGCCGTCGCTGGAGCCGCCGCCATACTCACTATTACTCCGTGGCTGGCTTGGAATTTCCACGCCTATGGGGCGCTGAGTGCGTCGAAGCAGACCGAGGAGCTGACCGGAGGGGTTCAAGCACCGCCAACCGACTTCTCACTCGAACTGTTTTTCAAACACCTCGACGGCGCACGCGACAGCGGGGTGTGGGCTAACCAGGCGACAAATGACCCGACCTTCACGCACTATTGGGAACTCGTCTTCGTGGGTTCCGCTATCGCTGGAGTCGTGGCATCTGCGCTGCGGCGACGCTGGCGTGATCTCGGCGCGCTTCTGTGGTGTGCGTCAGCCCTGCCAATGGCCTTTCTGGCGCTCGAAGGGATCGTGGTGGTCGTGTTCGGGGGCGGCGGAGGCCCCATGGGACGCCACCTCGTCGTAGCCCTGGGACCCACTTCGGTATTGATTGCCGCTTCGTGGGTTGCGGTGTTCGGCGAAAGGTGGGGTACCCCGGTCGTTGCCAGCGGCCTGGTCGGGTCGCTATTGATTGCCGTGCCCATGTATGAGCAGATCATTGAAACCACCTACCTGGGGACTCAACGCCCCGGCGGGGTCGCACCGGTATTGAACCAGACCTGGTCCGATGGTGTCCTGCTCACGAAGTCCGTCCAGATAGAAGCAAATTGCGCAATTCACGCGCTCGGCGTCGGGTTTCAAGACAACGCCATTCCCGCTCAGATCGAAGTGATCACATCCGATGGTCGTTCGATCACCGGGAACATCGACGAGTCCACACTTCCTGGCGAGTGGAAGGTACGAAGCTTCATTCCGACCTACGAACTCGACCAACCGGTATCCGGCACGGTGACGATCACCAATTCGGCCAACACCGGCATCAACGCAGCTACGGGCGACCCGGCTGATTGGATCAGCATGGATGGTCACGCTGCGGATCCGGTCGTCATGGTCTTCTGTCCCGTACCTGACCCAGATGAAGTCACGTTCGAGTCGGTATACCCGATACTGCATCCCGGTTGGGTGACCCTGGGGATGCTTCGAGGGGTGCCTGTCGGCTTTGCCGTACTGGGTGGCCTTGGTGCCACGGCAACATTCGGCTGGGCCGCGGCCGACTCATGGAAGGCCATGCGAAACAAGCGCGTTTGAGATCCGACCGATAACGAACCAGCCAGATCCACCTAAAGGCGACCGATAACGAACCAGCCAGATCCACCTAAAGGCGTGCGAACCTCTTGACACGTCCGAGGAGGCTCTGCAGAACCAGTGACGGCCGGTTGGCCCGCATCTGCACGGCATACAACTCCTCGAAACGTTCCCGCAGATCCCGGTTCTGGGCCACGACTTGATCCAGTGTGGCTTCCTTGATGATCAACTGTCGTGAGAGTTCATCGAGGCGTCGATTGACATCAGCATCCAGATGAAACGCCGTGTCCTGTCGAACCACCTCTGCACTACTGGCGGCGATGCACCCCGTGAGAAGCGCCAGTGACAACTGCGTGCTCTCACCATGATCGTCACCCACAGTTCGGGGAGGCATTTCAACCCGTGACGAAGATCTCGCCGCGACGATATGGCGGTACCAGGGCGCTACCCCCTCCCGGTTGACCAGAGAGGTGTTGTAGAAGACGTCAAATCCGCCAACAAGCGGTGACAGCGCAGGGCGGGCCTCAACCTGAAAACGCAGCAACATCGACATCAGCCAGTCCCACAGGTTTCCGTTACCTGCGGTCGCCACGTTCCATCCTGCATCCGCAAATGAAGCCACCGAGACATCGAGATCCGGAAGACCGTTATCGCTGTGCTCTTCAAGCTGCGGTTGCTTCGCGCCCAGAGACAGGAGGGCAAAACGTCGAACCAGTTCTTCCACCCCGCCAACCCCATCGGTGTCGAAGGGTGCTCCCACGATGACGAGGTCCCGACTCACACGTCTCAATTCAGCCAGAAAGAGCGTGCGTTGCTCCGGTGGGATGTGCTCCAGCACGTCGCTCGAGGTGACAGCGTCAAAGGTGTCATCGGCGAAGGGCAGACAGGTGCCGTCGCCGTGGACCGGCACGGCACCCTCGAGCCTTTGGTCAGCCGGATACAGATCTATGCCGATCACAGCGAGGTCCGGGTCGAACAAGTGGAGGTGACCCGCGGCATCACCCACATCGAGGACCCGGAAGTGGCCGTCACCCAGGTTCGCCCTCAGGGTCCGGACAATCGCACCGTACCGATCGTAACGATCGAACGACATCCAAGTCGATTGCGGAAATTCCACACCGGCCAGTTCTCTTCTGGCATGAGCGTCAGCCATGGCGCGCAGACTACCCGGGCTCTTCGTCCACCCCGTAACGACGTCTGGCTTCTTCCAGAGCCAGAGCGCGCGCCAACGACGTGATCTTGTTGTCGTAGTCACGAAACTTCAGGTACGTATTCACGGACACAAACATGAACGCCAGCAACAACATGTAGAGAACCAGGTCGGCACCTCGCCCAACTCCAACACTGTGAGCAATGCGATCAGATGCCGCTGGAAAGAAGATGGAGAGAAGTGCAGCCACAATAAACAAGAAAGCGGCGATCTTCTTCCACGCCCTGTTGCGTGCTGTATTTCGATACCTGAATGCGGTCACAATTATGACAAGAAGTCCGAAGCTCGCCAGGATTTTGATCATGCCGAGACACCGCTCCCGAAGAACATGCAGACCCAGATCATCGGAACATCAGGTCGAAAAGGATGTTCACAGAGTTCCACAGTGATTGACCCTTTGCTTTCGAGTAGTCGGTGTAATACACCTTCACCGGATACTCCTCGTATGTCATCCCCTCCGCTGCAATCTGGGAGATGAGTTCCGAACAATGGGTATAGCCCGGCTGGGTCAGACGAAACCGAGATGCTGCGTTGCGAGTGAACGCTCTCAGCCCAATGTGCGCATCGGTGAATTCCAAACCACTGGTCGCATTCGTGAACCATACCGCCAGCTTCAGCACGACCCGCTTGATACCGGGCATTTCCGTCTGGTTGTCCAAAAAGCGAGAGCCAAACACAAAATCCAAGTCACCCGCGCGCAGCCTGTCCACCATCGCAACCGCATCCTCCACCCGATGCTGGCCGTCGGCATCGAAGGTCACAATGTATGAAACCGTCGGATCGAGCATTGCGAAATCTATGGCTGTCTGGGTTGCCGCTCCTGCGCCCAGATTCACTGGGTGCCTGATGACCCTGGCCGCCGTCTTGGAGATCTCATATACGGATCTGTCGCTGCTACCGTCGTCAACGCAGACGACGTTGTCGAATTCACCGAGGACATCTTCGACAACCCCGGCAATCACCTCTTGCTCGTTGAACACCGGTATCACTACGCACGTGTCCGTAATGGTCATTTCAGTAGCATACCTCCGCCCGATATTCCCCCAGGGTGTGCTCAGCCGCGAGAATGGCCCGACCGTGCGTACCCTCCAGCGTCTCATCGATCGAAGTCCCATTCCGGCGGGCACCATACCCGTGGGCATCGGCCTCGCCGTCACCGGCATCGCTTCGTATGCGTTCCTTGTGATCTCGGCGCGGGCATTGGGTCCCGACGCCTACAGCGGTCTTGCGGTGCTCTGGGCGGCCGTGTTCCTCGTGGGGCCAGGGTTCTTCATTCCCTTCGAACAGGAGGTCGCACGGCTTCTCACCCACCGGCGCGTCCACGAAACCGGAACCGGACCGGTCATGCGCAAGGCAACGGCACTGGGAAGCGCCTTCACGGCGCTCATCCTGCTCGGCGCAATAGCCCTCATCGATCCCATCAGCACACGGGTATTCGAGGGAGACCGCTTTCTCTTTGTGGCACTCCTGGTTGGCATCGTCGGTTCCTTCACGGCCAACTTCTCAGAAGGGATCCTCGCAGGCCACGCCAGGTTCGCTCGCTACGGCGCATACCTGGGCAGCGAGGCCCTCATCCGCCTTGCCTTCTGCCTCGTGTGCGTTGCCATCGGCGTGACAACGCCTGGCCCATTCGGAATGGCTCTGGGAATCGCTCCCCTTCTTGCGGTCATCCCATCGTTTGCCGGAGCAAAGGGAATTGCCACGCCCGGCGTCGGGATGCGCTGGCGTGAGCTCACCGTTTCACTGGGAGTCCTCACCGCCGGTTCACTCTTCTCCCAGGTACTGGTGAACGCTCCGCCCGTATTGGCTCAGGTCTTCGACAAGGGTGATGACAGCGGCGGCACAACGGTGGGGGCTTTCACGGCCGCCCTCGTACTGGCGCGAGTGCCCTTCTTCCTGTTCCAGGCTGTTCAGGCCGCCCTGTTGCCGACACTGGCGGCAATGGTCGCCAGGCGCGAATTCCGCCAATTCTGGAAGAACCTCATCGGTTTGATTGCGTTGGTGGGAGGTCTTGCAGGGGTCGCCACCGTCATCGCCTTCGTGGCTGGCTCCGACCTCGTCGGCCTCTTCTTCGGTTCCGACTTCGTGGTCACCAACCGCACCGTCGGCATGCTCGCCCTCGGAAGCACCTGTTACCTGATAGCCATGGCACTGGCGCATGCGGTCATCGCTCTGGCGGCGCCAAGATTTGTCGCCATTGGCTGGGGGGCCGGGGCACTCATGCTGGTTCTCGTCTCGGGCATGGGACCCAGCGGACTCTTTGCAATCGAACTCGGCTACGTGGCAGGGAGTGTCACCTCGGTGATCGCCATGTCGATCGGCCTCGTGATGCTCAGAGGAACCGTCGCACCAATCGCCAATAAATAACGAGGAGCCAGTCGGCCACCCCAGTTCCGACCGGGAGCGGCATGTTGGCCGGATCCAATCTGGCGGTAAAGAGACGGGCCATTTCGACGTCGCCAAGAACCCGGTCACGCTGCACCCGGGCGCGGCGCTCTCGCAGCCATTCTCTGTTGCTCAGCAACCACCGGTAGCCCCGCAGCTTCTCACCCAACCACCCCTGCGCCGTCGCAAGTGCCAGCATTGCCAGTTCCAAGACAAGGAGCGCTGGAGCCACAACCAGTAGGTGTCGTCGACCATAAACCGTGAGCAGCATCACGAGCCGGTTCCGCTCCACCAAGTGGTACTTGAGCGAATTTCTCGAGAACTCGTAGCGATGGACGATCACGGCATCGGGTACATACACGACCGTCAATCCTCGCTGCCAACAACGCAGGCTGAGATCCGCGTCCTCGTGGTAGGCAAAGAACTCGTTGTCGAATCCATCCAGCGCTTCCCAGACCTCGCGCTCACACAACAATCCTGCGCCGCTGGCACCGGTCACCTCACGCCGTTCCGGATAGGCCGCGGCTTCCTCGTCGAAACAACCCGACCAACTCAGACCCAGGTAGTGAATGTCGTTGCCAGCAGAATTCAGGCGATCTGGATCGTCCGCCAGACGGATGCTTCCCGTGGCAACCCCGACTGCTTCCTCACGCGCAACCTGAACCAGTGCAGCCAGGGCGCCGGACTCGACTATCGCATCCGGATTCACCAGTGCCACATACTGACCGTCACCGGCAGCGGCACCCAGGTTGCATCCAGCGGCAAACCCGACATTGGAACCGGGGTCCACCACGGTGACTCCTGCAAGCTTCGAGAGCCTTTCGACCCGACCCTCCGTACCACCATTGTCGACCAGATAGATACGTGCGTCGACGTCACGAGACCCGAACACGGCCTCAACGCAGCGCTCGAGCCATGGCTCAGGGCCGTATGCCACTATCACGACATCGACGGTGGGCACTCGGGTGTTGCTCAGCGGAACCAGCCGACCACATCGACCACTACGTCGGTGGTGCCAGCGTTGTTGTACACCGAAACCTTGCCGC